>JAANWY010000296.1 GCA_018263655.1 Anaerolineales bacterium
AGGAAACACGGACGTGATGAGGGAAAAACACTGATTTGTCCGTGTTTCTTTCCGTCCGTGATGTGAAATCCCCCAGGTCTTCGATTGCGGAATCGGATTTCCTGGAGATGGAACTGTTCTCCAAACATTCCCTGGGTGACGCATGCCTGTTATAGAAACCTTTGAGCTGCGCAAAGTGTACGGCGATACGGTCGCCGTCGACAGCCTGACGCTGGCGGTCGAGCGCGGCGAGGTATTCGGGTTTCTGGGGCCGAACGGCGCCGGCAAGACGACGACCATCAAGATGCTCTTGGGCCTGGCCCACCCCACAGCGGGCCAGGCCCGCATCCTCGATCGCGCGCCGGGCGATCCGGCGGTGATGGGCCGCATCGGATTCTTACCAGAGCACTTCCGCTTCCACCCCTGGCTGACGGCGACGGACTTTCTCGATCTCCACGGCCGGCTCCACGGCATGCCGGCTGACCGGCGCCGGCGGCGCATCGCCGAGCTCCTCGCACGCGTCAAGTTGGCCGACCGCGCCGACACGCGTTTATCCGACTTCTCGAAAGGCATGTCGCAGCGCATCGGATTGGCGCAAGCGTTGCTGAACGAGCCGGATTTGATTTTCCTCGACGAGCCAACGTCGGGATTGGACCCACTGGGCCGGCGCGAGGTGCGCGACCTGATCCGCGAGCTGCGCAGCGCCGGCGTGACCATCTTCCTGAACTCGCATCTGCTGAGCGAAGTCGAAGTCACCTGTGACCGCGTGGGCATCATCCGCCAGGGGCGGTTGGCCCGCATCGGCGCCCTGGACGAGCTGACCGGGCACAACGTCGAGGTGGAAGTGCGCGCCGCCGGCCTGACACCGGAGCTCCGGGCTGGGCTAGAGCGCTGGGGACGCATCGTCTGGGCTGACGGAAACCGGCTCGGGTTGACCGTTGAAAACGAAGAGATGTTGCCGCACGTTGCCGGCTGGCTCGTCGGGAACGGCGCGCGTCTCTACTCGCTGTCTCCGAGACGGCTTTCGCTGGAAGAATTGTTTGTGCAAATCATGCAGGAAAAGACGGAGATTGGAGATTAGAGATTAGCTTGACATTGTGTCTTCTCAATATATGGGGGGACATGTAGGACGATTTGGTAAATCGTCGGGTCGAAATACCATTTCGACCTACATAACCCCGAAACATTGAGAGGACCCTCTCAATAGACCTAATCTGTGCTGACAAGACGATGAGTATACTGACCATCGCCCGGTTGACGTTTCTGGAAGCGCAGCGGCGCCGGCTGTTGTGGACCGTGGCCCTGCTGGGGCTGGCCTTTCTGATCCTCTTCGCCGTCGGATTCTTCTTCATCCACCGCGAGATGAGCCGCGCAAGCACGATGGGCAACCTTTTCGAGGCCACGGACTTCTTTCTGCTGGCCGGCCTTTACGTCGTCAATTTCCTGATGATCATGCTGGCGGTGCTGACGTCGGTGGACACGATTGCCGGCGAAATCAGCTCTGGCACGATTCACACCATCGTGACCAAGCCGCTGCGCCGGTGGGAGGTGGTGATGGGCAAGTGGATCGGGTTTGCTGCGATGTTGATCGTGTTTACCCTCGTTATGAGTGCCGGCACCATGGCTATCGTATGGGCGATTGCGGGTTACGTACCGCAGAACCCGGTGCAGGGCGTCAGTCTGATGGTGGTGGAGGGGCTGGTTTTGCTGACGCTGTCGATCCTGGGCGGCACGCGGCTGTCCACGTTGACCAACGGCGTGGTGGTTTTTATGCTGTACGGTCTGGCGTTTATTGCCGGCTGGATCGAGCAGATCGGTGCCGTGATGCAGAACGAGGCCGCGGTGAACGTCGGCATCGTCGCCAGTTTGATCATGCCCAGCGAGGCGATGTGGAAGCGCGCCGCCTATCTGATGGAACCGCCGTTCCTACGCAACATCGGTGTGCACCCCTTCGCCGCTGTGAGCGCCCCCAGCCCCGCGATGGTTGTCTATACCCTCCTTTACATCGGCGGCGCGCTGGCCGGCGCGCTGTACCTCTTCGAGCGGCGCGATCTGTAGACGATCTCCTACGAACATTTAATATGGCCGGCATCAACAAAGGGTGTCGCTCCGTTCAGAATGACATATGGGAGTGTGGCTGTCACTTGTCATTCTGAGCGGCTCAGGTCGGGTCCGGCGTTATCGGATCGGCTTTCTCAGTCCATCTACCGTCATAATCGAGAGTGTGAAAGCGAAGAATCTCCGTCGAGGCGTTCGCAATGAAAGCCAACGGTATCCTCCACTGTAACGTTTCACGGAGGTTCTTCACTCCGCTTTCTTACCTTATGGGCGTTTTGTGGCATTGGGCGTCGCGAAGGGTATGGCCTGCCTCGGAATAAAGGGCGCCGCTCCGTTCAGACCTGTCCTGAGCCTGCCGAAGGGATGACAATTCTAAGCCGGCTAGCGCATGCTCACCACGACGTCATCCGCTACACCGCCCAACAGGGTATAGGTCGTCGGCGCCGTCTGGAGGATGGAGCCTGGCACCAGAGGCGTCACCGGGCCGTGGGCCACCAGGCGGGCGATGAAGCGCTGCCACGTGATGTTCCCCAGGATGTGGCCGTCCAGCCAGAAGCTGCGCTCCTTCGCCATGAGAATCTCTGCCGGCCCAATCGTGTTGGCCTTCGGGGGCGCCAGCGACCAGTCTCCGCTGAACGAATGCAGCGCGTTCTGCATAATCGTCATGGGGTGCAGCGTGACCAGCCGCGCCTTGGCCGCCTTGAAAGCGTCCAGATCGTCTCCGAACTCGTGGCCCAGATGGGATTCCCAGAACGCAATGTGGCCACACCAGCCGATGCCGCCGTAGCACACGTCCACGCCGCCCAAGTCCTCC
The DNA here is from genome assembly GCA_018263655.1 of Anaerolineales bacterium. Lineage (GTDB taxonomy): Bacteria > Chloroflexota > Anaerolineae > Epilineales > JAANWY01 > JAANWY01. The sequence continues at coordinate 2,852 of JAANWY010000296.1, forward strand.
ATCATCTTGCCGTAGTCATCGATCACGTCCCGGGTTGGGAAGTGAACTTGCTCCATCGGGGGACGCAGATCGGGCTCGATGAGGTCGAAGAACCCCTCTATCATCGCTTTCTGGAACGAAGCCTCCCAGTCGGCCGGCGCCGTGTTGCCGTCTTCGTCGGCGTACTCGTCCATGTTGAAGATGTGAACGTGGTGCATCGGGATGCGCATTTCGTTGATCATGCGGGCGACCATCGTGTACTGCGGCATGGGGCCGACGGGGAAGATGCCCACAAACTGCCGCCCTTCATCCAGCGCCTCGCGGATACGGCGGACAATGTCTGTCGCGAACGCTGCGTAGAACTCGGCCGGCGTCTCAATGACGCGGATGTCGAAATCCGGATTCGGATGTTGGGTGATCTCCTCGCGCGTGATTCTGCGTACTCGGTCGCAGACTTCCTTGTCGCGGAAGTCGATGAACTCTGCTAAAGAGTAGGTAAAACTCATAGACGATTACTCCTTCTCACTTCTAGGGTAACACCCTGAGGAGACCGAAGCGTAGCGGAGGTCGTATCGAAGCGATGTCCTGAGCTTGTCGAAGGGGGTGCGGCTCGAACCGAAGTACCGTGCTATCCTGAACCCGCACCCCTCGATACGGCCTCGACTGCGTCTCGGCCTACTCGGGATGCTAATCTTGGTAAGGCTGAGCGGCTACCTCACTTCTCAAGGTAACACCCGACCTGCCGGCGTGCGTGGCCAGACGTCCTCGTGCTTGAATCCTTCGGCAAAGGCGACGCCGGACTGATAGCCGCGCGTCTCGGCTACGACTTCCATGAACGCCATGATGTCGATATCGTCGTGATCCTTCAACCACTTCACCTGGCTCTCGTGGCAAGCCAGCATGCGCCGCTTGGTCTCGATGGTGGAGGTGATATCGACGTATTCGGTGGGATGGAAGCCCTTGCCGGCCAGGGTGTCCATGTAGTAGAGCGGCGGAACGACCGGATGGGCCGGGTGGTCGGTTTCGATGTTGGGTAGGCTGGCGATGAAGCTGGTGTCGAACATGAGCCGGCTCACCACGCGATGGTCGGGGTGATAGTCCTCCGGGCCATGAGTGATGATGACGTCCGGACGAGCTTGACGGATCGCATCGACGAACGTTAGCCGCGTCTCCTCATCGTTGAAA
>JAANWY010000297.1 GCA_018263655.1 Anaerolineales bacterium
GGGTTGCTCGCTTGCGCCGCTACGCGAATGAGTTGGTCCAGACGTCTGGTAGCCACGTCGAGCGTGGGCGACCACAGCGCGCGCAACAGCAAGCGCTGGCAACGCTGGACGCCCTGCCAGTGACGGTGCGCCTGCTCTTGGGTCGCGATCAGCGCCTGACGTTGGGCATGCTCGGCCTGGGTGAGGGCGCCCGAATGCTGTTTGTCGAAGGCTGCCACGGCCTTGACCGCCCGCTCGTAAGCTCGCTTCGCCCGATGGACGGTGGCGCCGATGTGGAAACAGTTGATGTGGAACCAGCAGAACTGATGCACGGCCTGGGACAGGTGGGTCTTCACCGGCTCCACATATCCCTGGTACATGTCCGTCAGGCACAATTTGATGTGGGCTTTGAAGCCGGCCTCCGCGAACTCTTGGAGCACCTCTCCCAGCGCATCCTTGCTCCGTCCTGCCTGTGCGGGGCACGCAGACAGGTCACTGCACCGGGCCAGGCGCAGCACCAGCCCACTCACTGGGTCCACAATGACCACGCCCCAGATCCGAGTGCCCAGTTCTTTGAGAAAAGCCTCGTCGACGCAAATGGCCCCCGACAGGGGGATGACGGCCCACAACCGGTCCAGGGCGCGGTCGGCGTTGACGCCGGCCTGAGCGATGACGCCTTGCACATAGCCCACCGACACCTGAATGCCCAGGCCGTAGTCCAGCACTTCGACGATGCGGCGCCTGCCTGTGCGGAGCACGCAGACAGGCACCGTGCAGCGGCCCGACATCTTCAGCACCACGGTCAAGCGCTCCCGTGCTACCGTCCATTGCGCCTGCAGGTGGGCCACCTTGGCCTGCAAGGTCTCAATCTGCGCCTGAGCGGCGGCCAGGGCTTGGGTCAGGCGCTGGACTTCGGCTTGGGCAGCGGTGTAGGCAGATTCCACCTGGACCAAGCGGTCCTCCAGCTGGCCCTGTGGAATACACATATGCAGTTGAACCCAGTCAACACGTCATATTCCACAGGGCTGGCCTACCCGGTCCCTCAATGCTGTCACCGACGCCTTGCTCCGGCGCACCCAGAGGGCCTGCACGGCCAAGCGCAACGCCGTGTAGAGCGTGGTAGGCGACACGCCCAACTGCTGGGCCAGGGTGCGTATCGGCCGGCCGTCGTCCCAGGTGAAAGCGCGCAGGATCGCCTGGGCGATGGTGATCAACCAGGCGATGTCTTCGGGGGCCAGGTTTTGTTCGGCCTGTCTGCCGTGCCCGGCACAGGCAGGCCTTGATCCGGTGGCCGATCTCGCGCATTTCGTTCATTCTCTTGTCCTCCATTCGCTCGCTAAACTGGAGGACAAGTTTATCACCGAGGAGCAAAAGTGTCCAATGCAAAATCATAGCTCATTTGTTCGGTTTGAACACTACCCAATTACGCTGTGTCTTCACGATTCTGTACCTCCTGTTGAGTGTATTGTGAGCCGGCGCCCAGTGTCCGGCTGTATTCTCATTCACCCCAAGGATATCATACCGATGTGAAGACGATGTGAAGATGAGATGTGTGTGGGATGTGGACTGCAATCAAACACGGCCGCCTGCACCGTAGATAGCGAAGAGGGCAACGTCATCAACGTTACCAGGAGAGGTCATCGTAGTTGAAGACGAATGTCCACACGTAATCGACCAAACTCCACATCTCCTCCTCGGTGAACAGCGTGCCGAAGTAGGGCATACCGGTTCCCATGCCGCCGCGCGCCGTCTTGGCGTAGTAGATCCAACTGGTGCCGCCGGCCATCGTCGTGGCGTCGGCGAAGCTCTGCGGCTCATCCTGGAGATGCTCCCACGCCGGCCCGTCGCCGGTGCCCGTCATGGCGTGGCAGGCGGCGCAGTTCTTGGCGTAGAGCCGCTTGCCGGCTGCCAGTTGCTTCGGCGTCGTGGTGGTCGACCAGAGGTAGGCGATCAGGTCCCAGCGCTCTTCGTCGGTGAGATCGGGTGTCTCAGACTGGAGTGCGGCGAAGACGTCGCTGGAGCTCGTCGAGCGCAGCTTTTCGACGTCGCGCCACGCTTCGACGACGGTGGCATAATCCTCGGCGAGAAGCCGGCCGGCCTCGGCTGAGGGCGTGGTCGTCGGATAGAACGTGGCCGGATGCGGCTCGTCGACCAGTATACCGAGCTCGTTCAAGTGCTTCTCTGTCGCGGTGGGCGGCTCGACAGGGAGATCGCCGTCGGGACTCAGCACCTCCAGCATACCCCGCATGCGATAGTGATACGGGCTGCACCAGATGTCGCAGTAGAACGTGAACTGGCCGGCCTCTTCAGCCACGAACTCAACTATCTCCACCTCACCAGGTCGGACCACGACGGGGTCCACGTCGAGGCGGCCGACGGCGAACCCGTGCACCACGTCCGCACCGTGCAACCGCAGCCGAACCCGATCCCCCTGGTTGACGGTGATGCGCTCCGGCTGCCAGCCGCCGCCCTCGGGCACCTGGGCCGTCAGGTCGAAGACCTTCACGTCGCCGGCCGAGCGCGGTTGGTAGACGTACTGGTAACCGAAGACGATGGCGGGGAAGCCCACGACGATCAGCAGCACGACGGCGAAGGCGAAAAGTTCACGCTTGGGGTTGTACATAGTCATCTACCCCAGGTAAAGGCGCAGGAAGACCAGCGTCACGGTGGTCAGGAAGACCGTGATGGGCATCGCGGCGCGCAGAGCGCCGGCATGATCGGCGCCATTCTGCCGGCCAATGCGGTAGGCCAGGTAGACGGCCGTCACGAGCCCGCCGGCCAGCAGCCCCGTTTGCAGGTATTGCACCACCTGGGGCACAAAGGGCGTCCAGGGGAACCCCTTGGTGCCGAACAGGTCCCACCCCCAGCCGAAGGGGTCGGAGATCACGGCGAAAGCATACGACCCGTTGACGAACACGAAAGCCAGGCTGAAGGCGATCCAGGCCAGCAATCCCAGAGGGACGAGCGTGTAGGCGTACTCGATGAACATCTTGCGCGGCGTAGTCTTCAGCCCTCCCAGGCGCTTTGCCAGCCAGGTCGTCGCGTAGAAGAGGCCGGGTAGCACGAGCAGGTTGATGGCCAGGAAGGCGCCGGCGTACGCCAAATATCGCGTTGGCGATGCCATGCCCTGTCCTGAGCTTGTTGCAGGGTTTGCCATGTCCTTCAGCCAGCCCCACGGCCCCAGGAACACAGCCGAGTAGATCATGGCGCAAGCCACCATGATGAAGCCTTTGAACGCTTCGTCCAGCCGCCGGCCTTTCTGCACCAACAAGTCGCTGCCAGGCGGCCGCAGATTAACCACGATGTTGTTCCGATCGCAGGTTTTGAGACATTCAGTACACAGGCCGCAGTAGGTGTTGCGCTCCAAAGCGCCGGGGAAGACCAGCCACGGACAGCCGTAACCCTCGGCGCTGCCCAGGTAGCACGTCTTCTCGGTGTGGGTGCGGCACACGTCGCGGTCGCGCACGCGCAGTTCCACCGGTGCCGCCATGGAATACAGGCCGATGAAGCCGCCCACGGGGCACAGATAGCGGCAGAAGGCGCGGCGCTCGAAGATCAGGCTGAGGGCAAAGGCGGCTACGACGAAGAGGAGTAACACGAGGCCCGTCGCCTGGGGGCGCGTCAGCAGCACCCCGCTCAGGATGGCGACGCCGAGAAAAGCAAAGTTCTGCAGCCAGATGTTGCGCAGCCGGCGCGGCCACTTCTTGCCCAGTCCGAGCAGTTTGCCCGGTCGCTTGCCGATGAAGGAGCGGCGCTGGGCCCACTCGCCCGGGATCGGAATCGGGCACATGGTGCACCAGAAGCGGCCGGCAAACGGCACCAGCACGATGATGACCAGCGCCCACCAGACGATCCAGACGAAGATGATGCTGAAGTTCTTGTTGCCGGCCGGCGTGCCGAACAGGCCGGTCAGGATGGCCAGCAGGAAGAAGAACAGCGTGGCCGTCGTCAGCACCCACTGGAACGCGCGCTGATGCAGCAGCCACCGAATCGGCCGAATCTGCAGGAGGTCGAACCGGCCGTTGGTATTGCCGTTCGTAGTGCGCACTTCGGCGCGCTCTTGGAGCGCTGAAGCGCTCACTACGAACCGGTCTTCTGACTTGCGGAACGCGGTCATCTCGCCGCCTCGGTACGATTCGTTGCTGTGAAGACCAGCGCCCCGACGGCTGCCAACAGCGTCAGGCCGACAGCACGCCAGAAGGGGGTGTTGGGGCCGACGATCAGCTCGCCGATCATGAAGGGGTGCATGGCGCCGCAACTGACCGAGCAGCGATAGCGGAACTTGCCGGCCTTGTCTGCCACAAATTCGACCCGGGTCGGCACGCCGGGCTCGGCTTCCGTCTCGATGCCGTAGCCGTCGACGTACAGCCCGTGCACCACGTCCATGGCCGCGAAGTCGATGACGACGTGGTCGCCTTTGTTGACGCGGATTACGTTTGGACTGAAGTCGAACATGCGGCCTTCGACGGTGATTTCGCGGGTGGTGGGTGTGCCGGCAAGAGCGTCGACGGGCACTGGTGCGAAGGCAACCAGCAAGCTCAAGCTAACAAAGACTACCACCACGATCAGGCCTTGCTGTGACAACCGTTGACTGAACACTCTCACTAGCCCTTCATCTCCTCCGCACCCCTGCTCCCCCGCACCCCTGCCCCTCCGCACCCCTGCACCCTCACTGGACTGGATCCGTGTCCGTCGACGGACCGTACTTGCTGTACGTCGCATCGATGTAGGTGCGGATCTCCTTCTTCGACTTGCCCTCTTCCGCCATGCGCATCACGTCACGCGTGATATCGACGCAGATGCCTCACTGGAAGGCGTGGTTGTCGAAAGCAATCGTGCCATCGGGCTTGATCTCGTCAATGTAGCAGTCGAGGTTGCTCTCGTGATCCATGGCCCCGCAACCACAATGGCACGGGAAGTTGGCCAGATACTCCTGGTTCGCAATGGCGAACTGATACGCTTCGCGCACCTTGGGTTCAGCTGTCTGAACCCCCGGGGGTAGCAACGATGCCGGCGCCAGTTCGATTGTGACGGCCTGCTCGCCACCAGAGCACCCAACCACCAATGCGAATAGGAGAATCACGCCGAACAGCATCGTCCTGTGTTGGTTGATCGAAAACATATACACTGCACCTCCTGCCGGGGAGATCATTCCACCGGCTGCTGCTGATAAAGCTGGATTTGCGCAGTCTCCAACTGTTGCTTCATCCACTCCTCGTAGGCCTGGGTGGGGTCCTCCGACCCAGACCCTTGTGCCACGTACTGGGACAGATACTGATTGGCTACCAGTGCGTTCCCCAGCCACTGTTGGAAAGCTTCCCGGCTTGTGCCGACTTTCGCCAACTCGGCATCCAATTGGTCCGGCGTCAAGCCAGACCGACGCACCCAGGCCAGCCACTCGGCCTGCGCCTGCTCCGCAGAAACCGCGAGGCCGGCACTGCGCGCCGCCTGCAAGATCAATGTGTTCCGAATTGCTTGATTCAGTAGCTCCATGCGCGCTTGTTTCCGCTGCTCTGGCGTGAGGTTCATCTGCTGACCACCCTGGATAGCCGTCATGACCATATTGATGGCGAGCAAGTTGTCCAGGTCCTCTGTCGTGATCGGCTCGCCGTTGACCGACGCCACCGTCGTAGCGGGGACCTGCCCGGCACCTGACGCACGACCGGACGCCATGCTGGCGAAGGGACCAATGCCTCGCTCACGCCCCGCGAACCAGAGGCCGGCGCCCGTCAGCACAACACACATCGCCGCCACAGCAATAACGCCGAAGACGCATCCGGGCGTGAGCGTGATCGTGCGTGCGACGTCTGCGTCTTCCTCGCCGGCGATTTGCTCTGGCTCAAGCACCTCATCGTCTGGCGCGTTCTCGGCCGGCGTTGGTGTCGTAGAGAGGCCTTCTTCGGGATCGAATTCTTGCCGATCTGCGTTTGATTCAGACTGAATCGTCATTATATCGCCTCGTTTATCGAAGACAAGAGTCTTACACAATGTAGGACTTCGCATCCAAAAGAATGCTGCTGCCAATCAGCAGCAGCATTTCCGATAGCTGTAACGCGAAGATGGTAGTGGAAGATACGCTCGTCGAGAGAGAAATCTAGACAATTTCGATCCACTGTAACAGGTCCCGTCGACGCCACGCCGCCGTGCTCCGTGGCTTACTGCGAACCTTTCGTGAAATGAAGGCGGAGGACGCGGGCGGTAGCCTCGGTGATCTTCACGCGCTCGTCAAGCCGCCAGCCGGGCAGCCAGACAACCTCATCATCGGCATTGACGACGACGGGTAGCCGATCGCGGACGTGGTGCGGGATCTTCTCGCCGATCATGAAATCGGCCAGCGATTTGGTGTGTCCACCCATACCCAGCGGCTGGAACTGGTCGCCGGCCTGGCGGCGCCGAAGGGAGAGGTCAGCGCCGGCAGCGTCCCCGTCCATCACCGTGTGCCAGGGGTCTGGGTCGTGTAACTCGCCCTCGCCCAGCTCCGATCGCGGAAAGACATCGGCGGCGACCTGCCAGCTCGTTCGGGGCAGCCGGGTGGTGGATGAAATCTTCAGCCGAAGCCGTTCGGTGTGCAGCAAGGGCCAGTCCGGCAACGGCCGTTCCTCGCCGACAGTGAGCGTTTCGTAACCTCTGAACAGCGCCAGTCCCGCCGGCAACGTCGCCTCCGAGCCGGCCGGCTTCTCGTTCGCTACCTCCAGCGCGTTCTCGACGTGCACCCAGTCGATGTCGCGCAGCTCGCGGCGGAGCCGGCGGATCGCCTGACGCACGAGGCTACGCTGGGTAGCGACGTGCAGCTCCTCCCAGCCAGCCAGATCGAACACGCAGTAACCATCACCCTCGGTGACGATGCGGCCCCAGGCTTCGTCGCGCTGCTGGCGAAGATAGTCGTACTCATCGGCGATGACGCGGGCAGTGCGGCGAAGGACTTCACGGATGTTGGGATTGTAGGTTTCCAGCTCGGAGATCAGTTCGTGACGCAGACGGTTGCGGAAGAAGGTGGTATCCAGATTTGAGCGGTCGAAGCGCGGGTTGAGGTCGTGTTCCTCGCAGTAGTCCTGAATCGCCGAGCGCGGCACTTCGAGCAGTGGCCGCACTAGCGCGAGCCGGCTGGCCACGTCCTCGGTGTCGTGGTAGCCGAGGGCCGGCGGGTATGGCAGCTTCGGTTGCATACCGCGCAAGCCGGCCAACCCCGAGCCACGGATCAGGTGCATGAGGACGGTTTCCACTTGGTCATCGGCGTTGTGGCCCACGGCGACGGTGTCCACACCGATTTGGTCGGCGATGCGGGCCAGGAAGCGATAGCGCGCCCGCCGCGCAGCTTGCTCAATGGCGAAACCTTCGGCTTCGGCCTGAGCCGGCACGTCCTGGCGCTCGATGGTGGCCGGCAGGCCCCAGTCGTCCGCTACGCGAGCGACGAACGCGGCCTCCTCGGCCGACTCTGTGCGAATGGCGTGATCCAGGTGCCCGACGTGAAGCTGGATTTGCAGCGTGTCCCGCAGTCGCAGCAGGACGTGCAGCAGCGTCAGCGAATCCGGCCCGCCCGAGACCCCCACGACGATGGGGGTCTCGGCGTGGAATAGGTCGTACTCGTCGATCGTGGCCCTTACTCGTTCGAGTATATCCATCTAAATCAGCCGCAGGTTGTCCTCAGCTTGATCTCATGCTCGTGCAAATCGAACTTGAGTATCTGTTACCACCACGAAGCGGTCGGCCAATTCTTCGGAGTACCCCTCAAGTAGTCGGCGTATCACGTCGATCTTGTTCGGTGTGCGTTCATTCTCAAGCCGCAAAAGAATGACGCCCTTGTGAGGGCGTCGCTCTCGATAAACTTTCTCACCAAAATCCTTGTCGTTCGTCACCAGGATCCAGTTCTCATCGAACGCTTTCTGGATGACGTCATCATCTTCCATTCCGCGTGCTTCCTCAAACACCGAGAAGACATCATGCCCCTGCTCACACAGCCAGCGCGCAACCGCCGGCCCCGTACATTCATCTACCAGAAACCGCATCTATGCGGCCTCGACGGCGAGGGGCACGATGTCCATGTCTTCCAACGACCTTGCGGCGAACAGGATACAGGCTCGGATGTCCTCTTGTCTGAGTCCCTTGTATTCTTCCATGATCTCTTCCTCTGTTGCGCCGTGTGCTAAGAGATTCAAGATGTATTCAACAGTCAAACGTGTGCCCTTGATCACGGGTTTCCCAACCATGACCTTAGGATTGAGAGCAATTCGCTCAAGTAGTTGCTGATCCGTCATGCATCGCACCTCCTACACTTACTTTCCGCAATTCGTCTGACAAGTCGATCACGGTTCGTTCGCCCGACTTGGTCTCAAATACCATGATCAGCGGGGCATCCTCGACGTAGCCGAACGTCATCCCGAGGAGAATCTTGCCGGCTAGTTCAAGATTAGCTTGGGTCAACGTATTATCCTCGTACGAGCCGTGAAAAATATGTGCTCCATCAGAGGTTTGTTTTGCCAACATTGGCTGTTCCAGCTCGCGCTCCAGAAGACTAGCTAACCGGTCCAGATTCTTGTCTGTTACACCGGTCTGATTAGCTTGACATTGTTAAATTTACCTCAGCGACCGCCTTTTGATCGCCGAAGGTCTCCTGACCGAGCGGCGTCCTGAGCCTGTCGAAGGGGCGAAACGGGCTCGGTCAGGAGACCTTCGCCCAACACGCCAGGTAATTTATTACACCGGTCTGATTAGTGTCTGTCATGGTACTCGTCCTCATACGCCTGGCGGTTAGTGCGCCAGAATCTCCTGATCCTGTATCCAGAATGTAAGCGTTCAGAGAGCAACCTATAGAGCATCCCTTCGACAGGCCCTTCGACAGGCTCAGGACGCCGCTCAGGACGCCGCCTGAGTAGACCGAGGCGAAGCCGAGGTCGTATCGAAGCGACGTCCTGAGCCCAGTCGAAGGGGGTGCGGCTTGTGCGAAGAACCGCCGCAACCCCGCACCCCTCGATACGCGCTCAACGTCGCCCTTCGTCAAAGCCTGTCCCGAGTTTATCGAGGGGCTCAGGACGTTGTTTCGCGCTACTCGAGATGCTAGTCGTGGTACCCCTGAACGGTTACTCCAGAATTTCTCTCCCATGAATTCTTACATAGTAGTAACTGTTCAGGTAGTGGGGACCCTTGCGAAGGTTTGCCAATCGCTTTCGGGTTGAAGGGTCCCTCGCCAGTCGAAAATCGGCCTCTTGTCAAGGTTCTTCCTAACCTTCGCAAGGGTAGCTGAACGCTTACACCTTACACATAGTATACAACAGATTTTTTTGCTAATCAAACACGTACTGGTAGAGCTTTCATTCTAATTTGACGGCTAATTTGACGGAATCAGCGACATCAGGTAGAATTTGATCGTTAACGACACGACATCTTTTCGAAGGCGACCAGCGGGATTGGTCGCCTATTGTACGCAGTCCAACAAAACTCATGTTTGAGAGCCTGTCGGACAAACTGCAAGCAACTTTCGACCAACTGAGTCGGAAGGGGAAACTGAACGAGAAAGACGTCGACCGCGCGATGCGCGACGTCCGCCTGGCGCTGCTGGAAGCCGACGTCAACTACAAGGTCGTCAAGGACTTCGTAGCGCGCGTCAAAGAGCGCGCCATCGGCTCCGAGGTAATGAAGAGCCTCACGCCGGCACAGCAGGTTGTCAAGATCGTCAACGAGGAGCTCGTCGAACTGCTGGGCGAAGCCGCACATCTGGACCTGTCAGGACAGCCGCCGCACGCCATCATGTTGATCGGCTTGCAGGGCTCGGGTAAGACGACGACGGCGGCCAAGCTGGCGCTACAACTGCGCAAGAACGGCCAGAAGCCGCTGCTCGTCGCCGCGGACACCCGCCGGCCGGCCGCCATCGAGCAGTTGGAAGCGCTAGGCAAGCAACTTGACATTCCAGTGCACAGCGAAGGCACACAGGTGGCGCCGCCCCGAATCGCGGAGAACGCGGTGCGCGAAGCAGAGCGTGGCGCTTTCAGCGTCCTCCTGATCGACACCGGGGGCCGGCTCAACATCGACCAAGAATTGATGCAAGAACTTTCTGACATCAAAGCCAAGGTCGATCCAGCAGAGACCCTGCTCGTTGCCGACGCCATGACGGGCCAGGAAGCCGTCCGCGTCGCCGAGGACTTCGACCAGGAAGTTGATCTGACGGGCCTCATCCTCACCAAGATCGACGGTGACGCCCGAGGCGGCGCGGCGCTGTCCATGCGGTCGGTCACCGGCGTCCCGATCAAATACATCGGTGTTGGCGAGCGCACCGATCAGTTGGAGCCGTTCTATCCGGATCGCATGGCCTCCCGCATTCTGGGCATGGGCGATATGCTCAGCCTCATCGAGCGGGCTGAAGAGGCCGTGGAGGAAGAGGAAGCCCGGGAAGCCGCTGAGAAGTTCATGCGCGCGGAGTTTGATCTTTCTGACTTCCTGAATCAACTGGAACAGATCAAGAAGATGGGCTCCATGGATGAGATCATGAAAATGATCCCGGGGTTCTCTCAGATTCAGCGACAGCTGCCGGTCGGCGCCACCGACGAACAGCTCCAGACGGTCGAGGCGATCATTTTCTCGATGACGCCGGAAGAACGACGCAACCCGCGGGTTATCAACGCCAGTCGAAAGCGCCGCATTTCGCGTGGGAGCGGCACGACGGTCCAGCAGGTCAACGAATTGTTGAGTCAATTTCGGCAGGTGCAGCGCATGATGAAGCAATTGCAGAAAGGCCGCGGGCCAATGGATATGCTATCGAGGATGTTCCGATGAACGATCCCGCTATTGTGGGTGTGGCCGAGGTGGAACCGGTCGAGATGATGCGCGGTGTATTGCGTCGCACGCTGGCCACCGGGGAACGAACAATGATGGCTCACGTTACACTGCGCAAGGGCGCCACTGTTCCCAATCACCAACACCCGCACGAACAAGTGGGATACGTTGTGGGTGGCCGAATTCGGATGACGATCGGTGAACACGCACATGAACTCGAAATGGGTCAGAGCTATTTTATCCCTGGCAACGTGGAGCACGAGGCCACCGCTGTCACAGATTGCGTTGTCCTAGACATTTTTAGTCCACCGCGAGAAGAATACCGATAGAAGAATACCGATGGAGGAGAGATTGATACGTGCTTAAGATTCGACTACGACGACAAGGTAAGAAGAAGCAAGCTACCTTCCGGGTTGTGGTAGCTGACTCGCGATCGCCGCGGGATGGACGGTTCGTCGAGGCCATCGGGCACTACAACCCCCGCACAGAGCCCGAAACGGTCGTGATCAAGGAAGACCGGGCGCTCTACTGGCTCAGCCAAGGAGCACAGCCCACCAGTGCCGTCGAGCGCATGCTGGAGAAGATGGGCGCCTTTGAGAAGCTTCAACAGGTACATCAAGGCGTCCCTATCGAGGAACTGATGGCGCCTCCGGAACCCGAGGTCGAAGAACCTGAAGCCGAGGCGGAAGTCGAGGCTGAAGCGGCTGTTGCAGTGGCTGAAGCCATCGTTGAAGCGGCCGAAGAGGCGGAACTAGAAGAGCCAGAAGCCATCGTCGAGGAAGAGCCGGCCGAGGAAGCTGAGGCAGAAGAGCCAGAAGCCATCGTCGAGGAAGAGCCGGCCGAGGAAGCTGAGGCAGAAGAGCCAGAAGCCATCGTCGAGGAAGAGCCGGCCGAGGAAGCAGAGGCAGAAGAGCCAGAAGCCATCGTCGAGGAAGAGCCGGCCGAGGAAGCTGAGGCAGAAGAGCCAGACGAGGGCCCTGTTGCCGGCGAGATGTCGCTGGAAGAGCTGGAGATTTCGACTCGCGCCGTCAACGTCCTCACCGACGCCGGCCTGGAAACTGCCCAAGACCTTCTGGAAAAGCTGGACGAGGGCGAGGGCGAGGGCGAGTTCCTGTCGATTCCGGGTGCCGGCGACAAGACGCTAGAGGAAGTACAAGAGGCACTAGCCGAGCAAGAACTCCTAGATAGCGAAGAGGAAGCCTAAACCGATGAAGGATCTCGTCGAGTACCTGGCCAAGTCTCTGGTCGAAGACCCCGAAGCAGTCGAAGTCAAAGAACAACGCCGGCGACGGGAGCTGCGATATGAGCTGAACGTGGCAGAAGAGGACATGGGCCGCGTCATCGGCAAAGGTGGGCGCGTGGCCAACGCCATGCGTCAGCTCCTGCGAGCCGCGGCGACAGTGCAAGATACAGGACGCGTCGAACTCGACATTGTAGACTAAAATGAGCAATTCAGAACCTCGCTTTCTGGCCGTCGGCCAGGTCATGAAACCCCATGGCGTCCGAGGTGAGGTCTCAGTCGAGATCTTGACCGACTTTCCTGGCCGCTTCGCGTTACTCGAGCGCGTATACCTGAACGAGGACGATCCCCGCCCGGTCCCTCTGGAAAGCGTGCGCTTCCACAAGGGGCGCGCGCTGCTGAAGCTGGGGGGCTACGACGACCGCACCGCCGTCGAAATCCTGCGAGGGGAGATGGTCTTGGTGCCAATCGACGAAGCGATGCCCCTGGAGCCCGACCAGTATTACCAGGACGACTTAATCGGGCTAGAAGTCTGGACCGTCGATGACGAATATCTAGGTGACGTGGTGGAGGTACTGGAGACCGGCGCTAACGACGTCTTCATCGTGGACGGGGGAGATCCGGGGGAGATCCTCCTGCCGGCCATCGAGCAAGTGGTGCAGTGGATCGACCTGGAAGAGAACCGCATGGTGGTTGAGTTGATGGAAGGTCTCATCTGATCCGAAGGTAAACGTCGGGTTCAGTAGATCCAGTTTTCGGCGGCAGTCATTGTTTCGGCCACTTGTGGCGCAAGTCGCCAACTTGCCCTACATTTTGGCGCTTATCTAGCCCAAACGATGACCAAGGCCTAGTTTTCCGCTCGCGGTGTCATCCAGCGGGAGCAATTTGGGTCTACTGGGTCAGACGATGGGTGTGTAATTCAATGCCTTGTTGGCCCTCTGGCTCTCCCAGAGGGCTTTGCGTTGCACGGGATTGTGATTCACCTGGTGTTTACCCATAACTTGGATGTCAAGTTGTTTCGCGTGTGAGTTGCGCGTACCTCGAACCCTTCGACAGGCCTGCCTGTGCGTGGGCAGACAGGTCTATAGGAATTCGGCCTTGCCTCTACTTGACAGGTGCCTTATGGGTGAACACCAGGAGTAACCGTTCAGGTAGTGGGGACCTTTGCCAAGGGTTGCCGATCGCATTCGGGTTGAGGTGCCCCTCGCCAGTCGAAAACTGCTCACCCTCCCGCAGGTTTGGGTGCTCTCTTGCTGCGAAAATGCGTTCCGATCAGTCACTTGAGCTTAGGAATTCGGTTCTGTGCAACCTGCGGGAGGGTGGCTGAACGCCCACCACCAGGATTCACCCCTTGACAAACAACCGGTGCCTGCGTATAGTAACAGTCACCACTAGTCAATAACCAGTCAACAGTTTTCAGTGAACACTGAAAAACGGGGGGCTTATGCGTGAAGATCTGAAATACTGGATCGGCTTCAACATGGTGCCGGGGATCGGCCCCAAGCGATTCGAGGCGTTGAACGCTCACTTTGGGAGCGTGCGCGAAGCCTGGCATGCCAGTTCGGGGGATCTGGAGGACGCCGGCCTCGACAGACGCTCACTGAAGAGCTTGCTGTCAGAGCGCACAGAGCTAGATCTGGACGCCCAAGTAGAACAGAATCTCGAAGCCGGTATCACTGTGCTCACTTGGGACGACGCGGCGTATCCACCGCTGTTGAAGCAAATTTACGATCCCCCATTCGTACTGTACACCCGCGGTGAGCTGCTGTCAAGCGATGAGTGGGCTATGGCCGTTGTCGGCACACGCCGAGCCAGTGCCTACGGCCGCGAAGCCGCCCGCCAGTTGGCCGGCGACCTGGCTACCAACGGTGTGACCATCGTCAGCGGACTAGCGCAAGGCATTGATTCTCACGGGCACCGGGCCGCGCTGGATGCCGGCGGACGCACAATCGCCGTCTTGGCCCATGGACTTGATTCTGTTTACCCGCCCCAGAATCGCTCACTGGCGGCCGAGATTGTCGAACAAGGCGCGCTGGTGAGCGACTTCGCGCTGGGAACCCGCCCCGAGGGCAAGAATTTCCCGGCCCGAAACCGCATCATCAGCGGGCTGGCGTTGGGTACGTTGGTGGTGGAAGCCGGCAAGCGCAGCGGCGCCTTGATCACGGCCGAGTTCGCCGCCGAGCAAGGACGTGACGTATTCGCTGTGCCGGGCAATATCTTCGCCGCTGGATCGAAAGGCACCAACAGATTGATTCAGACCGGGGCTCAAGCAGCAGTCGGCGTCCAGGACATCCTCGAAGCACTTAACCTGACGATGATTGGGGCCTTCCAGGAAGCGCGCGAGATCGTCCCCGAAAACGAAAAGGAGTCACGTTTGCTGGAGCATCTGTCCGAGAACCCGGTGCACGTCGATGAACTTGGGCAAGTAATCGGCATACCTATTTCTGAAGTCTCCAGCACATTGGCGATGATGGAACTCAAAGGCATGGTCCGCCAGACAAGCGGCATGAACTACGTTGTCGCCCGCGAATCGAAGGTCGAATACCGTATTGAGTGAAACTATGACAACATACGCCCTGGTGCTAGCCGGCGGCGTTGGCAGCCGGCTGTGGCCGCGCAGTCGCGTAGATCGACCGAAGCAACTGCAGGCGTTGATTTCCGATCAATCGATGCTTCAGGAGACAATCGGCCGGCTGGAGCCAATGGTGTTGCCTGACCATATCTTCATCATGACCAACGCGAAATACGTCGGCGCAGTGCGGGAGCAGCTACCCAGCACCCCACCGGAGAACGTGATCGGCGAGCCGGCCGTGCGCGGCACCGCGTCCGCCATCGGATACGGCGCTCTGGCAATTGCCCATCGCGATCCATCGGCGGTGATGTTTTCGCTGCACGCCGACCACTATATCCGCGACGTGGAGGGGTTCCGACAGGCCCTGCAGGCCGCGGCGGACGTGGCCGGCGAAGGCTACCTGGTGACGCTCGGCATCACGCCCCAATATCCCGAGATTGGTTATGGATACATCGAACGCGCCGAGACGCTGGGGGCGTACGCCGGTCACACCGTCTACCGCGTGGCTCGCTTCACCGAGAAGCCGGATCAGAAGCGAGCTGAGGCCTTCGCCGACAGCGGCCGGTACTATTGGAACAGCGGCCTATTTACGTGGCAAGTGTCGACCATCCTGGACGCTTTCGCCGCACATATACCGGACACCTACCAGAAACTGCGCGTGATGGGGGCGGCAATTGGGACGGATGAGGAATCTGAGACACTGGCCGAGGTGTGGCTGACGCTCGAAAACCAGACCATTGACTACGGCATCATGGAGCAGGCCGAGGACGTCGCTGTGGTGCCGGCCAGCTTCGGTTGGAGCGACGTCGGCTCCTGGGATACGCTGTATGATCTTCGAGACGCTGACAGCGATGGGAATGTCGTCGCCGGCGAGCACATCGGTGTGGATACGCGAGGGTCTTTCATTCACACCGACGGCCGGCTCATTGCCACCGCCGGCGTCGAAGACCTGATCATCGTCGATACAGGTGACGTCGTGCTCGTCTGCCCACGCGGTCGGGCCCAAGATGTGAAAGCCATTGTCGATCAACTAAAACAGGCGGGGCGGACAGACGTATTGTGAGCGTTGCGTGCTGCACGTACTGGGTCAAGGTCCGCACCGTGCAACCAGACGATTTAAGATAAGCGTTATGTGAGTGCGAGGCGGCGAGATCACGTCCTCGAACCCTTCGACGGGCTCAGGACGTCGCAAGTTCGAGCGTCCTGGACGCTGCAACTTGTTGCAGGCGATAGGCCATGCAGGCGATAGGCCATCATGTAGCAGAACGTCCGCCTACGCACCTTAGCTTAAAGTGTCTGCCGTGCAACGAGCTATAGTGAAGCAGACTCGGTAAATCGCAAAGCCCGTTCGTAGTGAACGCGGATGCACACATCCGTCCGGAATGCAGTGGAGTGCCGTCGTGGTACCGCAGGGTGCCGGGACGCCACTCCGGCTTCGCCTCCGTGGCTGACTACGAACCTAAATTGCGATTTACCGAGTCTGACGGATTCGATGTGATAAAAAGGTGAATGTATGCAAGCCTACTGTATGAAATGCAAGGAAAAGCGCGAAATGGCGAACCCGGAAGCGACGTATACCAAGACCGGGACGCCAGGGACGCGCGGTGAATGTTCTGTATGTGGCACTGGCATGTTCCGCATGGGCGGTACGCCGGCCCACGCCGACGTACCGAAGCCGAAGGTCATCGCCAAGCCCAAACGCCGTAAGAAAAAGCGTAAGCGCGATGGCAGGCTGGTCATTGTCGAGTCGCCGGCCAAAGCGCGCACCATCGGCAAGTTTCTAGGCTCCAAGTATAGTGTCAAGGCCTCTGTGGGACACGTCCGGGACCTTCTCAGATCGCGCTTGAGCGTAGATGTAGAGAACGACTTCGAGCCGCGCTACCGGGTACCGAACGAGAAGCGGGACACCGTCAAGGAGCTGCGCAAGGAAGTGGAAAAAGCGGCTGAGGTGTATCTGGCGACGGACCCTGACCGTGAGGGAGAGGCCATCGCCTGGCACCTCCTGGAAGCCGCCAGGATTCCCAACGAAATCGCGCGGCGTGTCGTGTTCCACGAGATCACGCAGGAAGCCGTTGACCAAGCGTTTGGCCAGCCACGCGGCATCAATATGCAACTGGTAGATGCACAGCAAGCCCGACGCATTCTCGACCGCCTGGTGGGCTACAAGATCAGCCCGCTGCTCTGGGATAAGGTGCGCAGCCGGCTCAGCGCCGGCCGCGTTCAAACCGTCGCCCTACGCCTCGTCGTCGAGCGCGAGCGAGAGATCGATGCGTTCGTCCCAGACGAGTACTGGAGCATTGAGGCTGAACTGTCGAAACAAGATACGCGAACCGAGGACCCTCGACCAACTTTCGTGGCCTCCCTCCATCGCATCCGGGGCGAGAAATTCGAGTTGGAGACGGGCGAAGAGACACAACAGATTGTCGATGCCCTGGAAGGTGCGGCCTACATCGTCGGCGAAGTGCGCCGGCGCAAACGTCGGCGCCGGCCATCGGCGCCTTTCACGACCAGCACCATGCAACAGCGTGCGTCGAGCCGGCTGCGCTTCAACGCCAAGCGAACCATGCGTGTCGCCCAGCAGCTCTACGAGGGCGTCGATCTAGGCGACGAAGACACCGCCGGGTTGATCACCTACATGCGAACCGACTCGGTATCGGTGTCGAAGCAGGCGCAGGACGAGGTGCGACACCTCATC
The DNA here is from genome assembly GCA_018263655.1 of Anaerolineales bacterium. Classification (GTDB taxonomy): domain Bacteria; phylum Chloroflexota; class Anaerolineae; order Epilineales; family JAANWY01; genus JAANWY01. The sequence continues at coordinate 17,254 of JAANWY010000297.1, forward strand.
AATGACGAATTCGGCGTGGAGTATCTACCTCCGGAACCGCGCACCTATAAGACCAAGAGCAAGTCGGCGCAGGAAGCCCACGAGGCCATCCGACCCACGTCCGTTATGCGGCAGCCAAAAGAAATCAAGCAATATCTGACGCGGGATCAGTATCGGTTGTATGACTTGATCTGGAAGCGCTTCGTGGCCAGCCAGATGGCAAACGCGTTGTTCGACTCGACGTCGGTGGACATCAACGCCGGCAATCCGTCTAGCGAAATGCCTTACATGTTCCGGGCGACGGGGTCGATCCTGAGGTTTGCCGGCTTCCTGGCCGTCTACGGACGCGATCCCGAGGACGAAGATCGTGACCTGCCGCCTCTGTTCGAAGACGAAGAATTGGACCTGATACAGCTCTTGCCAGAGCAGCATTTCACCCAGCCCCCCCCCCGCTACAGCGAGGCCACGCTGGTCAAGGCCTTGGAGGAGCACGGGATTGGCCGGCCCAGCACCTACGCGCCCATCATCTCGACCATCCAAAATCGAGGCTACGCCGAAACTGTCGACAAGCGACTCAAGCCCACCGAGCTCGGTGTCATCGTCAACGACCTCCTGATCAAGCACTTCCCCGACATTTTCGATGTCACGTTCACAGCGCAGATGGAAGAAGAACTTGACCAGATCGCCAACGGGGATCGAGCGTGGGTGCCCGTCCTGCGAGAATTCTACGGTCCCTTCGAGAAGGAGCTGAAGCGCGCCGAAGTCGAGATGGAAGAGGTCGACATCGGCAACCAGGAGACCGGCGAGATGTGCTCCGAGTGCGGGGAGCCCTTGGTCATCCGCTTTGGCCGCTACGGTAAGTTCATCGGCTGCAGCGGTTTCCCGGAGTGCACTTACACTAAGCCGTTCCTGGAGAAAATCGGCGTTGCCTGTCCCGAGTGCGGCGGCGACCTCGTCCAGAAGCGGACGCGTAAGGGGCGCACCTTCTACGGCTGCGCTAACTACCCGGAGTGTGAGTTCGCCTCCTGGCAGCGCCCACTGCCCCCGCCATGCCCAAACTGCGCGGGGCTGTTGGTGCAGAAGGGCAAGAAAAAGGCGCAGTGCATCGCCTGCGAGAGTTGGTACGAACGAGACGAATTGCCAGAACCGGAGGGAGAAGAGGTTGAAACGCCAGAGCTTGAGCCCGTCCTGGGTTAAGGGGAGTCAAAGGCTGTCGTATGTACGATCATCTGGAGCGCTACGTCACGCACCTGAAAGCCGAAAAGAATGCGTCGGCGTACACGATTCGGAACTATCGCGCCGAGATCGAGGAGTTTCTTGATTTTCTCGCGCAAGACGACATCCAAGATTGGGCTCAGGTGGATCGGTATGTGGTGCGCGGCTACCTGGGCCGGCTTCACGCGCAGGATTACGCGCGCTCCAGCATTGCGCGACGAGTATCAGAACTGCGCTCTTTCGGGCGCTATCTGGTCCGCGAGAAAATACTGGAAGCGAACCCTTTCCGGGCGATCTCGTCACCCAAGGTTCCGCAGCGTCTGCCAAAGTATTTGGAGGTCGATGAGGTACAGCGCCTGCTCGACGTACCTGAAACACGTGATTCGGATGGCAAACCCTCACCTCAGGGGCTGCGTGACCGGGCGATTCTCGAGCTGCTGTATGCTTCCGGGCTGCGGGTGAGCGAGCTGACCAGCCTCAACGTGGGCGATCTCGATCGCGAGCGGGGCCAAATCATCGTAACCGGCAAGGGCGACAAGGAGCGGCTCGTGCTCATCGGCGAGCCGGCCCAGCACGCCCTGAGTCGCTACCTCGCCGATGGCCGGCCGCAGTTCGTCAAGAAGCAGGCGCCGGCCTCCCGCCCGCTGTTCTTGAACCGCCTGGGTAGCCGGCTGTCGGATCGCAGCATCCAGATGATCCTTCCGATCTTGCTCTTCCGATCTGGCCTGACTAAGAAAGTCACGCCGCACACGCTGCGTCACACCTTCGCTACGCACATGCTCGACGGTGGAGCCGATCTACGCGTCGTCCAGGAGTTGTTGGGCCACGCCCAGCTCAGCACAACCCAGGTCTACACTCACGTCAGCCAGAACCGGGCTAGAGAGGTCTACTTGGGCGCTCACCCCCGAGCCGGCGCACCGGACGAGGGGAGGAGTGAAGAGGAGGACAACAAGTAAGGCTCTGGCGAAAAGCGAGCACCACAAGATATAGCGTATGAGTGCCCCTTACCCCACAATATGTAGGAATTGCCAAATCGGCCGAAGTCCAGTAAAGACAGGGGGCATTTAGCCCGTTCCATTGCGTTTAGGTAACCGTTCAGGTGGTGGGGACTCTTGCAAAGGTTTGTCAAGCGCATTCGGGCTGAAAGGGCCCTCGCCAGTCGAAAATTGGCCCTCCGAGAAGGCTACTCCCAACCTTCTCAAGGGTGGCTAAACGCTTACACGTTAGTTCTCCTTGAACAGGAGCGCGTATGATTGACCGACTCGCCGCTGTGCGGAAAAAACTGAATGAAGCCGAACTGGACGCCCTGCTCGTGAGCCAGTCAGAGAATCGGCGCTACTTGAGCGGGTTCACCGGCTCAGCCGGCGTCCTCATCATCTCTGCCGAGAACGCTATGCTGGCGACCGACTTCCGCTACTATACACAAGCGGAGGATCAAGCGCCAGCCTTCGATTTGGTGAAGGTGGGGTACAAATTCACAGATCACCTGGCAGATTTGCTAACGGATGCCGGCGCCCAGCGCGTGGGCTTTGAGAGCGAACACCTCACCGTCGCCCAGCACGAGCGCTGGCAAGAGGCTGCTTCGGAGTTCGAGTGGATCGCCACATCGGGGCTGGTTGAAGACCAGCGCGCTGTGAAGTCCCCCCAGGAAGTCGACAAGGTCCGCCTCGCTGTGGAAGTGGCCGATGAGGCCTTTGCACGCGTATCGCAACAACTCAGGCCGGGCGCGACAGAGCAAGACGTGGCATGGATGATGCGCGCCGAGATGCACGACCTGGGTGCCGGGGGGATCGCTTTCGAAACCATCGTCGCTGCCGGCAAGGACGGGGCTAAGCCCCACTATCGACCCGCCAACAAGAAAATCCCCACCGGCGTGCCCATCGTCATCGACATGGGCGCCGCTATCGACGGCTATCATTCGGATATGACGCGGACGATCGTCCTCGGCGCACCGGACGCCACATTCTACGAAATCTACAGCCTGGTGCTGCACGCCCAAGAACAGGTGGCGGCACAGATCCGAGCCGGCATGACGTGTGTCGAGGCTGACGCGGTTGCGCGCGACATTATCGAAGAGGCTGGCCACGCCGACCATTTTGGTCACGGCCTGGGACACGGCGTTGGGTTGGCAGTCCACGAGGCACCGAAGCTTAGCTTTACGGCGAATGAGGACAATGTGCTCAAGCCGGGAATGGTCGTGACCATCGAACCCGGTGTGTATCTCCCAGATTGGGGGGGTGTACGGATTGAAGATATGGCAGTTGTAAGAGAAGATGGTCTAGATATCCTGACGCGAACGCCTAAGGCAGTCGAAGCCCAGATCATTCCGGCTTCATAGGCCTGCCCAACTTGCAAGGAGGAGCCGGCTATGCAAGAGCAAAAATTACGCACCCAGACAGATATCTTCCAGGACCGCGATGTACAGATCGGCGCAGCAGTCGGCCTGATTGTCGGGCTGCTGCTGGGCTGGTTCGCGCTCGGCTGGTGGATCGCTCCGGTACAGTGGGTGGACGCTAAACCCAGCGATCTGCACCCCGACTGGCAGGACAACTACGTCGCCATGGTTGCCGATTCCTATCTCCTGACAGGCGACACCCAAATAGCTCGCGCGCGGCTGAAAGACTTCGACACTGAAGCTCTGAAGCGCGTGTTCGGCAAGGTGGAAGCGAAGTTTGAGCACCAAGAGGCAACCCGCCAAGCTCGCGCGGTGCGCCAACTGGCCGACCAGATGGGCATTTCCATCGTGCTACTTGAGACACCCGTAGTGGTTGAGACTGCGGCCGCTCAAGCAGTTGCAACGGCCACACCAGTCCCCGAGCAAGGTGAAGCGAGCGGCACCTCCGTGGGACAAGTTATCGTCTGGGCTTTCGTCATCATGTTCGTCATTGTAGCCAGCGTTGGCGGCTTCATGTGGCTCCAGCGACGATCTACTACGCAATTCGAGGACGTAGAGGGTGCGCCTGGCCAGCCTGGCCGGCGTCCGCCTGGTGACCTACCAATCGAGAGCATGAATGTGGGCGAACGCAAGATCATCGAGTATCAAGACGAGGGCCCCGGCTACGAGCAGGACATTCAGATCTATCAAGGTGGCGAGATCGTCGGGTCCTGTGGCTTGCAGGGCGTTCCCACCTTGAGCGAGAGTGGACATGTCGTGGCGTGTGCTACCTGGCTGTACGAACCGCAGGTCCCTGATCGTGCTGCTGACACCCGGGTCCTGGTCAGCCGGCGGGTATACGAGAACGCCACGCTGCGCAGCTCTCTGGTCGACGATCGCCAACCTGAGAGTGCCATTCCGGCCGAATCCGGTCAAACGGTGTACTTGGAACACGAAACGTTGGAGATGGCGCTGCGGGTGATCGACGTCGAATATGCTGATCTCGGTGAGCAGTACATCCGCCGGCTGGTGGTAGAGTTTGAGCCTGTCCGCAAACGCCGGCCACCCGATGAGCCATCCGCCCCGCTAGATTTCAGCATAGATATGTGACCAACTCAGGCACGCAGTGCCTGCACCGAATCTTTGATCGCCGAAGAGCCTGTGCTGAGCGTAGCCGAAGTATCTCCTGACCGAGGCGAAACGGGCTCGGTCAGGCCTGCCTGTGCGCCTGCCTGTGCCTTGGCAGACAGGTCGCACGCAGACAGGAGACCTTCGCCCAACGTGGGGCGGTAATGAAACGGGCTCGGTCGGGAGACCTTCGCCCAACATTGAACGGTTGCAAACGATTATGATGAACGAACAACGTATCCTTTCCACCATCAGCGACGAGCTAGGCGTCAGCCACTCACAGGTGAAGCGCACGGCCGCTCTGTTCGATGAAGGTAACACCATCCCCTTCGTCGCCCGCTACCGCAAAGAGGTGACGGGAGGGCTGGACGAAGCCCAGTTGCGCACCATTCGGGAACGTCTGACTTACCTGCGTAACCTGGAGGAGCGCAAGGCCACTGTTCTGTCCAGCATTGAAGAGCAAGGGAAGCTTACGGCCGAGATGGAAGCCTCCATCCGCGAGGCGACGACCCTCCAACAGGTCGAGGACCTCTACCGGCCCTACCGCCCGAAACGCCGCACCCGGGCCACGATCGCCCGCGAACGGGGTCTGGAGCCACTGGCAGAGCGGATTGTGGCCCAGGCCGAGGATGACCCCGAAGGCCTGGCCGAGGACTTCCTCACGGAGGAGGTGCCTACGGCGGAGGATGCCCTGGCCGGCGCCCGCGACATCGTCGCCGAGACAGTGGCCGACGACCCGAACGTGCGGGACGATATTCGACGTTTGATCCAGTCGGCCGGCCAGATCACCGCCTCGCTAGTAGATGCGGAGAAGGACCCACGTGGTGTCTACGAAGCCTACTACGACTTCTCTGCCCCGGTTGCAGCGATTCGGCCACACCAACTTCTTGCCCTGAATCGGGGCGAGGACGAAGGTGCACTCCGCGTGCATCTCGAGATCCCCGACGAGTCGGCCATTGCAGAGATCCAGAAGGCCTATCCCCCCCAAAAGAAGTCAAAGTTTGCCGCGCAACTGGCGGCTGCCATTGGGGATGGTTGGAAGCGCCTTCTGGGACCGTCAGTGGAGCGCGAGACGCGCAGCAATCTGACGGAGGATTCCGATCGGCACGCCACCGGTGTCTTTGCAGAGAACTTGCGCAATTTACTCCTACAGCCCCCCCTGCGCGGGCCGCACGTGATGGGCATCGACCCTGGTTACCGGACCGGCAGCAAGGTTGCCCTGGTGGATGAAACGGGCAAGTTCATCGGCGGTACGACGATCTACCCACACGAGCCGCAGCGGCAGTGGGATGACGCGAAAGGAACACTCCACAAGCTGATCGACCGGGCCCAGATCAATGTCGTCGCCGTTGGCAATGGCACCGCTTCGCGCGAGACCGAGCAGCTCGTCGCCGAGGTGATTGGCGAGATCAACGACGGCGTCAGCTACGCCATCGTGAGCGAAGCCGGCGCGTCAGTCTATTCAGCGTCAGAATTGGCGCGGCAGGAGCTGCCAGACCTGGACGTCTCGATGCGGGGCGCCGTCTCGATAGCCCGCCGGCTCCAGGACCCCCTGGCCGAGCTGGTGAAGATCGACCCGCGCTCGGTGGGCGTCGGTCTGTACCAGCACGATGTGGATCAGAAGCATCTATCCGAGACGCTTGATACCGTCGTGGAGTCGGTGGTGAACCAGGTGGGCGTCGATTTGAACACGGCGTCGCCGGCGTTGCTGCGCTACGTGGCCGGGCTGACGTCTCGCGTCACCGAGAAGATCGTGAAGTACCGCGAGGAGAATGGTCCCTTCGCCACACGCCGCGAGTTGTTGAAGGTGAAGGGGCTGGGACCGAAGACGTTCGAGCAGGCGGCCGGCTTCCTCAAACTGCCCGAAGGTGAACGTCCGCTGGAAAATACGTTTATCCACCCCGAGTCGTACGGCGTCGTCGAGGGGCTTTTCGCCCGTTTCGGGCTCAGCCTCGACGATGGCGATCTACCGAGCCTGTCTGCGCTGATTCGCGAGATGATGAAAGAAGAGAATCTGGACGTCGAGGCGCTGGCCGAGGAACTGGACGTTGGCGTCCCCACACTGACAGACATTCTGGCCGACCTCGCCAAGCCGGGGCGCGATCCACGCGACAGTCTACCACCGCCGATGCTGCGCCAAGACGTCCTCAAGATCGAAGATCTGAAGCCAGGGATGTGGCTCAAGGGTACCGTGCGCAACGTGGTGGACTTCGGCGCCTTCGTCGACGTCGGCGTCAAGCAAGATGGCCTCGTGCACGTCTCCGAAATGGCGGAGCGCTACGTGCGCAATCCGTACGAAGTCGTCGCTGTGGGAGATGTAGTGGACGTTAGGGTCATCAAAATCGATGTGGAACGCGGCCGGATTGGACTGAGCATGAAAAGTTAGCAGACACTGAAATTTCCAAAGGGGCCCGGAGGGCAAGTTTGATTTCTGGACACTTTTATCCCAGGGTAGCCCTGAATCAGCGAGAAAGTGTCCAGAAATCAAAAGCCCGATTTTGCCCCTCTGAAGCCTACTTTGGAAATCTCTGAGACAAGAACTTGCCGCCGCTCGAACGTCCCGTGCCGGAGGCACCTTACTACGCAATACTCAGCCGCGTGAGGCGCCGGCCAGCCGTGGATGTCTGGCCCATTCAATTGGCCGATGAGTTACCCGTGCTGCCAGTCCCCTTGCTGGAACCTGACCCTGACGTACCCCTGGATTTGGGAGCCATCGTCTCCGGAGTCTACGAGCGCGGTGGGTATGCCGTGCTGATTGACTATACACAACCGCCTCCCCCGCCGCCGCTTTCAGAGGCAGAGGAAAAATGGCAGGATGCGCACTTGCGCGAAGCCAGCCTCCGACCTTAGAAGAGCTTCGCAACCTCATCCTGAGGGAAAATCGGTAGGTCCACCAATTCTCCACTGTCCCGCATCTTGATCCCGCGTTCCTTCTCCCACGCCTGTCCGATTTGGGCTGCTTCGATGCCGGCCTCACACAATGTCACAACCACCCTCTCGGCATCATCTGGGGCTACAGCCAGCACCAAGGCACCCGATGCGATGACGCCCAGCGGATTCAGGTCAAACGCTTGACACAGCGCCTCCGTCAGAGGGTCGATGGGCACCGCGTCGCGGTCGAGAACGAGCCCCACGTCGGCTGCCTGAGCTAGCTCGTGGAGCCCGGTGGCCAGTCCCCCTTCCGTGGGATCGTGCATGGCGTGAACATCGCCGGCCGCCATCGCTACCGCTGCATCACGCACCACGCTGATGCCTGGGTCGTGCAAGAAGTTCTGTGCTCGCTCGATCTCTGCGGGTGATAGCCGGCCCACGAGTTGGTCGCCCCTCTCACGGGCGATGATGGCCGTCGCCTCGATGCCTACGCCCTTGGTGAGGAGGAGCGCATCGCCGGGCTTGGCGCCGGCGCTCATCACCAAGTCCTCCTTGGCCACCTCGCCCAGCATCTGCCCCACGACAATCGGCCGGTTCAAATCGTAGGTCACTTCTGTGTGCCCCCCGACGAAGCCGATGCCCAGGCCGGCGCACGCGTCACCGACTTGCGCGAAAATCGCATCTACCAGGCGCCGGGTGGTCTTCGCCCCCGGTAACAGGAGGGTTGCCAGGAACCAACGCGGCGTCGCCCCCATGGCAGCGATGTCGTTAGCATTGACGTTCACCACATACCAGCCAATCTCATCCGTCGCAAAAGTGATCGGGTCCGTCTTGGCCACTAGATAGCGATCGCCGAAGTCGATGACGGCCGCATCCTCGCCCACACCCGGGCCGACAACCACACGCTCGTTCGTCGTTGCGTACTGACGCAGCAACTGCTGCAGATGATCAGGGTCTAGCTTGCCAAGGGGTAGAACGTTCATCAAGTTGGAACTCCTTCACACAACCTCAGAAGTCGACCACACAAATGGATGTCGCGCAACGGAACGCCGCAATCGCTGTCAGCGTTCCATAGGCGACTGTCGATCACAGTTCACGTTTTACGCTTTGAGCTGTATAAAATTTCCACTCACGGATAGCAAGGAGGTACGCAGCACAATGACCACAATCTCACATGAATCGGCCGGCCGATGGCTGTTTCTCATCTTGATCATCCTGTTGACCCTGACCGGCTGCGGCTCGGATGAGCCCCCACCGCAGGTCGCATCGCCGGCCGAACCAACAGCTACGTTCGCCCCCAAGCCTACGTTTACGCCGGCCGCATCTTCAACGCAAGCGCCAACCGCAACATCCCAGCCGGCAGACACGGCCGTTCTCACTACCACACCGACACCCAATCTAAACGTGAACCCCCTCACCGGGCTAGAGGTGGAGGATCCATCCGTGCTGGACCGCCGGCCATTGCTGGTCCGTGTCGGGAACGACCCGGTGGCACGCGGCGTGCAAGCCGGCCTCAGTCAGGCCGAAGTCGTCTACGAAGAAATCATGGACGGCTGGGGCGTCACCCGGCACACCGCCGTCTACCTAGCCGAGAGCCCCGAAATGATCCGCCCAATCCGAAGTGCGCGCCTAGTCAACATTCAGCTTGCACACATGTACCAGGGCGCCCTGGCCCACTCAGGCGCCAGTGACGAGATTCGCTATCGCATTTCCCAATCGTCCTTCGTCGATCTCGACGAGTTCTTCAACGCCGAACCCTACACCTATGGCGAAGGCGACTGGCGGACGCGGCTCTACACGACTGGCCCGCGTCTGCGCGACTATCTCGCGAGCAAGCAGCTGGAAGAAGACATCGATCTCGGCGTATGGCACTTTGACGCGGCGCCGCCGGCCGACGGCACGCCGGCCGGCGAAATCTTCATTCCGTACCCCAACGGGGCGGTCACCTGGCGCTACAACCCGAGCACTGGGCTGTATGAGCGTCTGGTCGACGACACGCCCTCAGTAGATGCGAACAATGGTCAGCAGATCGCTGTTGCTAACGTCATTGGCTTCTACACAGAACACCGCAAGACGGACATTGTCGAGGATAGTCTGGGCAGCACGGCCATTGACATTATCATGATGGGTGAAGGACCGATTCAACTGTACCGCGATGGCGTCATGGTCGAAGGGGTCTGGCGTCGTGACGATAGATTCGGGTTGACGCAGTTCTACGACAATGCCGGCAACCTCCTGGCCCTCAAGCCTGGCCAGTCCTGGATCGAAATCTTGCCCATCAATGTCCCTGAATACGACGCTCAGATCCGCTAGATGCTCGCGCGGCTCGCCGCCGGCAATCTGTGCCGGCGTGCTGGGGGCCCAGCAGTAGGGGTGAACGGTCTACTCTCGCGCAGCGTTGCCCCCTCTCACCCCTGGCTCCCGTGCTCTCGTCCACAGAAGACAATGATCGAAGTATAACAAAGCTTACGGCATCTGGCAACCACAACTGCTCAGGCGATCATCCGGCTACCGCCCTCGTAGTTGAGAAATGCGCTTGGCTACCCTTGCGAAGGTTACCAGGTGGCCCTGCAACGAAATGACATACGCTAACCGACGGTGCGTCTGCCGCGGCCCCGGCTCACAAACCTTCGCAAGGGTCAATTTTGGAATTCCCGTTATCGGAGCTAGAAATCATGCGTAACGGCTACCCGCTCGTTGAACTGCACCGTCACCTAGACGGCAACGTTCGCACCAAGACCATCATCGATCTTGCCCGGCAGCACAACTTGGACTTGCCGGCCTGGACACCGGACAAGCTGCGCCCGTACGTCCAAGTCGTCACGCCCACGCCTGGCGTGATGGCCTTCATCGCCAAATTCGAGTTGCTGCGTCACGTCATGATCGACTATGATGCCGTACGCCGCATCACCCGCGAGAACCTGGAAGATGCGGCTGATGAGGAGATCGACTATATCGAACTTCGCTTCAGCCCATACTTCATGGCCGAGCCCCGCGAACTCGACCCCATCGGCGTTGCCGAAGCAGTATGTGACGCCCTGGAAGATTCAGAAGGGGAACTACCAGTCCGTGCGAAGCTGATCGGCATTATGTCGCGGACCTACGGACTGGACATCGCCTGGACGGAGTTGGAGGCCGCGATTCGCTGCCGGGATCGAGGGGTTGTCGCGCTGGATCTGGCCGGCGACGAGGCCAACTACCCGGGTGAGCTCTTCGTGGAACACTTCCGCAAAGCGCAGGAAGCCGGCCTCCACACCATCGCCCACGCCGGCGAGGCGGCCGGCCCCGAAAGCATCCGCCAGGCTGTGTTAGAGCTCGGCGTCGAGCGCGCCGGCCACGCCGTACACGCCATCGACGATCCGGCGACAATGGACCTCCTGGCGGAGCGCAACATCGCTATTGAGAGCTGTCCGACGAGCAACATCCAGACCAGTACGGTACCCAGTTACCAGGACCATCCCCTGCCAACATTCCTGGAGAGGGGGTTGCTCGTCACGCTCAACACCGACGACCCCAGTATCAGTGGCATCGACTTGGCCCACGAATACCGCGTGGTCCAAGAAGAGATGGGGCTCGACGAGGTAGATCTCAGACAACTCCAGGAGAATGCCGTCCAAGCTGCGTTCCTGACAGCCGAAGAACGAGCCGCGCTAGCGACCAGTCGCCAGTAGTCAGTCATCAGTCACCAGTCAATGTCATTAAGTTAGGAGCGAGAAGGTGACCGGCACTTGTGAGATTAGGTACAATTGTAGTCGTCTGCGGGTAGCACAGTACCTGCCACCTGTAATTCGACATGGAAGTGCCGGTCACCTGGCTTAACTTAATGACATTGAGTCACCAGTTATCAGTCACCAGTCACCAGTCACGGAACTCACTCTGGTCACTGTTTACTGAATACTGATCACCGTCCACCGGCAACCGGAGAGGGGTCCGGGCCGGGTGGTGGGATATGGGTGGCCGTGGGTGTCGGGTTGGGAGTGAGCGTCGGTGTTGGCGCCGGCTGCCAGTGACGGTTGCGCATCAAGAGGGGGACATACTGACGGTTCATGCCGCGCTGCTGGACCGTGCGGACAGCCGCCAATGCATTGAGCTTGCCGGCGCCCCACTGCCGATCTGACCCCGCCTCCGTGAAACGATCCTGGCGCGCCGAGCGGCGCAGTGCACTGCGAACTGTTGTTGGATCTAGCGTCGGATCGACCTGCAGCATCAGAGCAACGACACCCGTCGCGTGGGCCGTCGAGACACTAGTACCTACGCGACCTGCGTAACGATCATCAGGCGCGACCTGCCACGGGTGTTCCACCAACGCATCAGCCGAGCGCGGAGCGAATACTCGCGCGCCAGGCGCGGTTACGTCCGGGCGTGGCCGGCCATCGCGCGTTGGCCCGCGACTCGTGTGGGGGTAGAGTCCCCCGTCGGCGTAGGGGTCACAGTATCCGAAACCGTCACCGGCAGTCCAGCAGTCTTTCGTCACGTAGCCCCCAACACTGACAGCCTGAAGCGCGGTCGCCGGCTCACGGATCGGCGGAGATTGGTCGATGTAGTAGCCAAAGAAAACCCGATCGTAGGGATCGTACGACAACCAAGCGTCGAATCGGCCATCGCGCACCCGGTCACCGTCCAGGGTGATCGACCAATCTCCGCCGATTGTCTCTCCGCCGGCTGCATCAAGCCAAATGCGGATCCAATTGTCGCCGTTCGCCGGCCAAGGCGCCGAAACAGCATCCACGGTGATCTCCGTACCGGCGCTGTCCCCAAACATTCTGAAAGCCCCCCGCGTCACCGGACCGAATGTCTGACCCGTCGGCGCAGCCAAGGATACCGAGAAACTATCCGCGCCTTCATACCAGACATTGACTTCGGCATAGGCTCGCCCATAGCCTTCAAAGAAAGAGATCGGCAAGGTTACGGTACCCTCAACCGGCACCCGACCTGCCGCATGCATCGCGCTCTGACCTTCGTTGCCGGCCGCCGTCACGAAGATAACGCCAGGTCCCGAGAGTGCATCCAATGCACGCTCGTAGTCGGCAGTGCCATCATGAGCGCCGGAATGACCACCGAAGCTGTTGTTTATCACCACCGGCCGACCCATGTCTTCGGCTTTGTCTACAATGTAGTTCCAGGCATCGATGATGCTGGCTGTATCCAGCAAAGCTTTGACCACAACCAGCTCGGCATCGGGGGCCACGCCTCGGTATCGCGTACCAGCACCAGCAGCGATGCCGGCCATGTGCGTGCCGTGCCCATCGGTATCGGCTTCGGTTGCGATGCCTGACTCAATCTGCCGCCGGCTCCACTCTACCCCGTAGTCAAGGCCAGCCGGGGGCGCGCCCGAGTCGGTCTGATCCCAGATAGAGACGACCCGGGGGTTGCCATCTGCACCTTCGAAATCAGGGTGCGATAAGTCGATGCCAGTATCTACGATGCCGACCAGTACGCCCTGACCGGTGACTGGCAGCGTCTCGTCTTCAAGCTTCCACACCTCGTGCGCCTTTATGTCGATTACGCTCTCGTCGAGGGAGGTCGACAGCGGCGCCGACGCCGACACCGAGATGATGCTTCTATTGCGCGCCAGAACCTCGACCCCTTCGATGGGCAGATGGGCGGTCAGGATCGCCGGCCTCCCACCGATGACGGTGTTGACGCGCCCCCCCAAGGCCACGACCTCCGCCGACACGTCACGCTGAGCACGAATGGTCACCTTTACCTGGTCGGGGAGTCGTTCCTCTGGTCTGATGACGCCGGTGAAGGAACGGGGCTCCGAGCGCATTTTGCGGACCAGCCGGCGCAGCGTGGGGTCGAGACGTCTACTTAGGGCCTCACCGTCGGCGCCGGCCGGCGGAACCAGGACTGCAATCAGAAGCACGGACAGGGCCAGGAATCTGGTCCAACGCTGGAAAGACAAAGACAATGGAAAGGGGAAAGTGGAAAGGAGAAAATAGAACCCATTTTCCGTCTTCCTCCCTCTATCCCCCATCCTCACTTCTCTATTCGCCATTCTCCATCCTCCTCGGCCGGCGATACAGGCTGTGTCAGCTCTATAGTCTCTATATCTGGCAGCGACAGCAAATCCGAAATCGATGTCAGTGGCACATCGGCGGTTATGACTACTACACCGTTCTGAGTAACGGATCGCACTTTGGCCGATTGGCTTTCAAGCTCCTCTGTGATGTCCCGGCGCGCCTGGATGACGACTGTGACCGGGTGAACGGACTCGGGCGCCTCAAGCGCCTGCCGGCCACGCTGCAAGAGGTGCCGGCGCAGGTCCGGGCCGACCTTCCGGACAATCTCGGGTTTAAGGAAATCGGGCAGAGGGGAGGGCATCGGTGCAACCGGCGCCTCCGTCGGCAGCGGTGTCGCACAACCGACGATAGCAGAAATCAGCATCACCCACAACAAGAACCGCATGTCTCGATCGCATCACTCCGGGATCATTAGCTTGACAATGTCAAATTACCTGGCGTGTTGGGCGAAGGTCTCCTGCCTGTGCGCCTGCCTTCTCGGCGCGGGCAGGCAGACGCAGACAGGCCTGACCGAGCCCGATTCGCCCCTTCGACAGGCCCTTCGACAGGCTCAGGACCCGCTCAGGACGCCGCTCGGTCAGGAGACCTTCGGCGATCAAAGGGTGGCACGGTCAGGAGACCGGCCACAGCAGCGGAATGTGACATTGTCAAGGTAGTCGCTGTTCAATGACACAAACGTTGGGGAGCCGGCGCGTGTTCCATCGCGACCTACCCTCCAGTCCGTCATCGGACATCGCCCTCCCAGAGGGTACTCCAAAGGTAACCGTTCAGGAGGTATCAGGACTAGCATCCTGAGTAGGTCGAAACGAAGTGGAGACCGTATCGAAGGGTGCGGGTTTGCGACGGTTCTTCGAACAAGCCGCACCCCCTTCGATG
>JAANWY010000298.1 GCA_018263655.1 Anaerolineales bacterium
TCGGTGCCGGGGTTGCCGGCGAGGAGCCAGCTATCGGTGGTCCAGGTGCCGCTCTCGCCCCAACGGCTGGACATGAGCATGATATCGGTGATGTCAAACGTGCCATCGCGATTGGAGTCGCAGAGTGGATCGTAGGTGGTGCCGGGCTCACAGCCGCCGGTGGCGGCTACTGCCTGCGGCTCCTGCGCGCCGGCACTGCGGCCCAAAGGCATCAGCAGCGCCAAAACGAGAACTAACACGGATATTCTTGTCGTTTTCATCATCTGGTCCCTTTCTTGTACCTCGCATAAAACAACTCAGCCATGTTGTTCCTTCGGCCTCGCTCGGGGCAAGCCTTAGGAGCGAGGCGATGAAGGAATTCCATTCGCAACCGTTTGTTTTCCGTTACCGTGCAATGAGCGGCAGATACGTGCGGTGGAAATCTCCGTCGATGCTCGTTACTCCGATGCTGACGGCGTAGTCCTGGCCGGCCTCCACGTCCGATGATGGGAAGATTTCCAGGAAGTAACGCCGCCCCTGGTAGACCTCGTCCTGTGCCGACTGCAGGCCGCTCGTGCCGGCGTTGGCTGGCGGCCGGTAGAAGAAGTCGGCATCGGGGTGGAAGCGCAGTGTCTTGTCGGGGCCAGGGCCAGACTTGGCTACCACAAACCCCGCGTCCTCGCCGAGCAACCAGCGCACATCTGCTGCATCATTGCCCCGCTCGTTGGTCAGATCCACGAACTCACCCCAGATGTCGGAGAGGGACTCATTCATAGCCCCGGACTGCATGTAGTAGTATAAGTCCGACTCAGAATTAGTAACGCCGTGGGTCAACTCGTGGGCCGCTACGTCGTCGATCTGAGCGTAGCCCTCGCCGTAGACAATTTGCTTGTACCTGGGGAGCCAGAAGGCGTTAGGAAGGGGACATTCATCCTCAGAGCCAGAGGAGCAGTAGCGCACCGTGGACGTGATCGTCATGCCGGCGTTGTCGAGGCTATCGCGGCCATGCCAGTCGAAGTAAGCGTCATATACCTCACCGGCGAGATCGTAGGCTCCATCTACATCGGGGATACCAATCGGGGGCTCCCCCTCCGCACGAACCGGACCGTTCCCGGGCAGGCCGGCCTCGGGATCGTTGTTGTTGTCGTAGATGGCCCGATCCTTCCCAGCAGCGATCTGATTGAAGTGCAGGACTGCACTGCCCCGGTGAGCGTCTATCAGGACCAACTCGTCAACGGGTCCGAGGCCCTCCGGGTACACATCCATGCGCCAGACCAGATAACTCAGATCGAGGGCCGGCTTTAGGAGGATCGGGTTGTAGATCCACAACTCAGGCTCGCTGACGTTGAGCTCCCCTGGATCCAGCTCGTAGCCCTTAGCTACAAGCCGTCCGGCGACTTTCTGGGCGGCTTCAGCGGCAACCTCGGGGACCGTGTCGAGCCCCAGATCGGGCAGTACTTCTCCGCTTGCGGAGATCACGCTTCGATCGGCACTCAGTTGGACAATCAACTCCCCACCCAGCACCGGTATCTCCTTGAAAATTTGCTGGAACCGTACAAACGAGCGCCCTCGGTCCACCTCTCTAGCCCGCATCACGGTAAGCTGCCGAGCTTGATCGCTCAGGCCGAAGAGCTGCCCGTAGGTGGCCAGGAACTGACGGGCGGCTTCTTCAGCCGTAGCTTCCGAGGGGAGTGCAGCCGGCTGAGGGATCGGATGCGCTAGAGTCGTGCCGATAAAGCGAACCTTCCCCGTACGGGCGTGACGGGAGACACGCACTGTGCTCCCAGTCGCTTCTTCCAATCGAGCGATCAGTGCCGCATCGGCCGGCGCGTACGATGATGGCAGCGCTATTCGTGGTGAAGACAGTTGTCTGGCGGCAGACGCATCGCCGTCCCCATTCAGGAATGTCAACAGCGTGACGAAAGATACGATACTGACAACCAACGTCCTTGATAGCCTTGCGGACATCTCGAATCCTCTCCTTCTACAAACCCAACACGGAACCTTCTGTTCTCAGGTGACGTTGTGTTGTAAATGACTTCACATCAGCGGATGGGAAAAGACCTATGAGAGCCAGACACATAATACTCTTGACAGTTCTCACATTGGCGACTGCTTGTGCTGCGCCGGCAGCGCCTCCTGGACAGAAAGCTGTGTCGACCCCGACCCGAGCCAACACCCGGCAGGAAGCTGATGATTCATCTCCCAGCAAGCTGGCCAAAGCCATGGGAGAGGCCGCGATTGTCTACGAACGCAGCGGTGGTCTGGCCGGCGTGTCCGAGCAGTGGACGGTCTACCTGGATGGCCGGATCGTGGCCGGCGATAGCCGTGTGTGGCGCATCGCACCGGAAAAGGTCGAGCAACTCCTCGCCGACATTCAGACCTTGGGATTCTTCGAGATGCGCGGCCAGTATATGTCCCGCGATACCTGCTGCGACCGGTTTACTTACCGCATCGCTGTCCGCAGCGGCGACAAGGCCAACACAGTCACAACAATAGATACAGCACCTGATGCGCCCGCGGCGCTGTGGGAAACCCTGGACGCCATACAAGGCTTAATCGGCGACGCGAAAGACGCGAAGTAACGCCCGTCTCAACCGAAGAAGACGGCGGCAGGAGCCTCCGCTGGCTCTCACCCATTAGTCTGACTTCAGAAAGTCTTCAACAACACCATCCGCATGCTCCGCAGCCGGCCGCCGATCACCTCGGCGATGCGCCGCATGACGACGTAGGTGGGACACCACCCCCTGATCGCCGGTTCGAGTCCGGCCCCCCCATCAACGCCTGGCCATCCAGCGCTACCAGACGGCTATCCGCCTCACAGACAGCCGATGCGCTGTAGTGATACGGCGCCACCAAACCAGACCAGCCGAAGGTCTGCCCGCGTTGCGTGATCGCCGCTACAATGACGTTTTCCGGACGTGACGTGAGCTCGACCTGAACGATCACTTCTCCGTCTAGCAGAATGTACAGCCGTTCGGCTGCCTGGGCCTCGTCAAAGAGAACCTCTCCTCGGTGACAGGCCATCTCCTCGCAGAGGCCGGCAATAGCCCCCAAATGCTCTTCGGAAAGCCCCTCAAACAGACTGACCTGCGACAGGGTGTCTGTCGTTACCATATCTATCTCATCTATCTCCAACGAATGTACTTGCGAGCCGGTGAATGAGCCCGACGAAGGTGAGCAACCAGGCTAGCAGTGCGACGTAGACAAAATAGCGCGGGATCACGTACAGAAACGCCAAGCCCGTAGACTTGGCCAACTGAAACGTGCAGGTGGTGTACATGCCCAGCGGGAAGACTATGCCCCAGTACTGCGGATCATACCTCAAGGGAAAGCGCTTGTACAGGTGGCGCCAAGCCCCCAGGATGAAGAGAAGCGGAATCCACCAGGTACCGGTAGCCCAGAAAAAGAGGGTAAATCCCTTCACGAAAGGCAAGATCTCACTCAAGAATCTCCATTGGGACGCGTTCAACATGAGGGTGGCACCGGCCAGGGTGGTGATAGCCACCGCCCCCATGTTAATCCAGTAAGGCGGGGTGAGTGCCTCGGGCGAGAGCCTGAAGAAGGTGAAGCGATAGAAGATTAGTGAGATGATCAGGATGTAGAACATGCAACCCAGCAGATACATCGCCAGCGTGAAGAAAAGCACGAGTTCTCGATATCCCGCGAAGCGGGATGCCAAGAGCCCGCCCAGGATCGAGATCGATTGGGTGGCCACGATGGTGATCAGCCATCCACCGTTAATTCCTTCTTCCAAAGACGGCTTGCTGTCTCGAACCGTGAACGCCGTGAAGATGGTGTAGATGAGGAGGGCCCACAACAGAATGCCCCAGACCCAGAGCCCCGCCGCCGTCCCATAATCTTCGATGAGGAGAACGAACTGGCTGCCAAGCACACAGGTGCCGGCCACCATGGTGAAGAAGCCGACGCCCCGGTTATGATCGGTCAGATCACGCAGGCAGTCAGGTAGACAGAAGAAGATGCGGGTGAAAGTCAGTAGCCACAGGATTAGATAAGCCGCGATGTTGAGCCAAAACAGAGGCATGGCAATGACACGCATCCCCAGCAGATTCGCGGCGATTGACACGATGCCTGTTGCCATGACCAGGGCGAAATAACCAGGATACAGATTGCGAATCCCCCGCCTAACAGTATTTCTCATCCTCTCCCTCTCCGAATATCTGACAAATCACGCGAGAGTCTCGTTGTTAACTTGCCGCTTCCCTAGACTATGACTTTTCCGTACCTACCCCCGCGCGCCGGTTCCAGATCACCACCTGATACGGCCGCCACAGGTAGGTGATGGGGAAACTGACCAGGTGCACCAGGCGCGTGAAGGGAAAGATGGCGATCAGCAGAAAAGCGTTCAGAAAGTGTAACTGCGCGGCCAGAGGCAGGACGGTCACATACTGGACCTGCGGGTTCAGCTTGAACAGCGAGGCCAGCCATGGCACGGCGGTGTACAGGTACCACTCGGCGCCCCAGCGGTAGAAGAGGGCCACGTAGACGCCGGCCACCACCTGGAAGAGCAACAACACCATCAATACCACGTCCATCCCCGAGGTAACCGCCCACACCCGCTTGTTGGTGAGCCGTCGCCAGGCCAGAGCAGCCAGGCCGAAGAGGGTGATGAACCCCAATGCAAAGCCGGTGACTTCCAGGAAGTAGAGGCGAATCGGATCGGCGATCAGGCGCGCCCAGAAGCCGGGGAACAGGCCGGCCAGCACGTGGGCCGCCAGGATGATGATGATCCCGTAGTGCCACGGCACCGAGCCCCAGAACAACTGGCGGTTCTCCAGGAACTGCGACGACAGGCTGGAGTAGGAGTACCGGTCAGTGAAATAGCGGTGTAGACTAAACACGACGCAGACGACGATCGCGACATAGGGAAAAGCCGCGAAAAGCACGAAATCAGTCATGAGATCTATCTCCTTCCAGGACGACCAGGATAGCCCGGAGCACTCGAGCGTACGGATTGGGCGTCTCAGTGTCATTCTTGAAGTTGGCGTTCATTTTTTGGAGCACCGGGACGAGACAGTTATCCACCAATTGCTCGGCCAAGACGTCCTCGGAATCCAGGGTGGCCAGGAATCTGAACAAAACAGGCACGTGATCGGCCAGTTCGTCCCCGGCTGAGAAGCCACGTTCCCGGTACTTCTCCTGGAGTTGGACCAGAAACCGGCCTCGCTTGAAGCTTTCGCCGAAGAGCATATAGCCGGCAAAGATGTAGCACGCCGGATTCACGTCGAACGTGCCGGTGTAGATCTCCTCCAGCCGGCCCAGCGGTGTGTTTTCCGCGAAGTCCAGGAAATCTCGGATGCCTTCAGCAGCGTCTGGATAGTCCGGCCCCAACAAGTCGACGCATCGACGCGTCCGGTCTGCCAGATTCGGACCCGGATAGTCTAAGAGATCGGCGAAGCAGCGGTAGATCCTTCGCCTTGTCCGTCGACAGTGCCCAGCGTACGGCTCAGTCTGTTGCCGCGTCTCCACCTGGATCACAGTCCGCGCTCCGGCTTGTCGCGGAAGCCTACGCCGGTCTCTGCCTTGAACGTGTACGGGTCGTCCATGAGCTCGACCGCGTATTCGCGATGCATGGGCGGGATCACGAAGCGCTCATCAAAGGTCGATAGGGAGGTCAGGCGGAAGATTTCCTCACCCTCCTCGACCGTCAGGCCGGCCGCCTGCAGCATGGCGTCCGCTGTGGCGTGGTCAATATCGCCGACTTGCTGAGCGCGCTTGTACATACGTATGGCAAAAAGCTTTTCGTACGTTGTGCGCACGTGTTCTTCGTTGCCGGCCGTGAACAACCGGGCCATGTATCTCAGCGGCACGCGCGCCTTGTCCAGCGAGCCGAAGTAGTCCTGAGCGTCCACGTCGTAGGTCCCGTTCTCGACGTAGCCCAGCACCGGCAACAGTGGCGGGATGTAGAACAACATGGGCAGCGTACGGAACTCGGGGTGCAGCGGCAGCGCTAGTTCCCATTCCTTGACGAACCGGTATACCGGCGACTTCTGCGCTGCCTCGATCACTGAGGCGTGCACGCCATCCCGCTCAGCCTGAGCGATCACTTGCGGATCCGAGGGGTCCAGGATCATCTCCCGCTGCCTGTCCACCAATTCGTCGTCAGGCGCCGAAGCGGTGGCCTGGATCCGGTCGGCGTCGTACAGCACCACGCCCAGGTAGCGGATGCGGCCCACGCAGGAGTGGAAGCAGGCCGGCGCCTGGCCGCTTTCCAGCCTTGGGAAGCACAGGATGCACTTCTCGGACTTGCCCGATTTCCAGTTGTAGTACACTTTCTTGTAGGGGCAGGCGGAGACACAGTAGCGCCAACCGCGACACACGTTCTGGTTCACCAGCACGATGCCGTCTTCGCCACGCTTGTACAGCGCGCCCGACGGGCAGGATGCCACGCAGCCCGGGTTCAGACAGTGGTTGCAGATGCGGGGCAGATAGAAGAAGACCATCCGCTCCATCTCGAAGAACGCCTGCTTCTCGGCCTCGCTGAGGTCAGCGAAGTCCGGGTCGTTGGCAGCGTAGACCGTAGAGCCGCTCAGGTCGTCGTCCCAGTTGGGGCCGGCCTCGATGTCCATCGGCTCGCCGGTGAGCAGCGAGATGGGGCGCGCAGTGGGCTGGTCGTCGCCGGCCGGCGCGTCGAACAGATCGCTGAACTGGTAGGTCCACGGCTCGTAGTAGTCGTCAATCGTGGGCAGGTGAGGCTGGTGGAAGATATTGGTGAGCCCGCGCCGCTTGTCCGTTGCCCGCAGCCGCGGTTCGCCATCGCCGTCGAGTTCCCAACCGCCCTCGTACTTATCCTGATCCTCCCACTGCGTGGGGTAGCCGGTGCCCGGCTTGGTTTCCACGTTGTTCCACCACATGTACTCCGTGCCCTGGCGGTCACTCCAGATATTCTTGCACGAGATGCTGCACGTGTGGCAGCCGATGCACTTGTCGAGGTGGAACATCATTGAGATTTGCGCTCGTACATCCATCGTTGCTGCTCCTTACACTGGGAGATTAGAGANTGGAGATTGGCCTCCCCAATCCTTCCGCCACGCTCAGGACAGGTGGTCTCTAATCTCCAATCTCCAATCTCCAATCTCTAACTAGAACTGCGGCTCACCCTCCAGCTTCCGCACCATGACGTGGGTGTCGCGGTTGACGCCCGTAGGGCCCCAGTAGTTGAAGCCGTAGGTGAACTGGCCGTAACCGCCCATCATCAGCACCGGCTTGAGGCGCGTGCGCGTCAGGCTGTTGTGCCCGCCGGCCCGCCGGTTGCCGCGCAAGGGCGACTTGGGCACCGAGATGGTGCGCTCCGGCGAGTGGTAGAAGATGCACACCCCGCGCGGCACCCGGGCGCTGACGACGGCTCGTGTCACCACCACGCCGTGATCGTTGTAGGCCTCCACCCAGTCGTTGTCTTCGATCCCGATTTCCTCCGCGTCCTTGTCGTTGAGCCAGAAGGGCTCGATGCCGCGCGAGAGGGTCAACATCCGCAGATTGTCGTAGTAGGTGGAGTGAATGTGCCACTTGCCGTGCGGCGTCAGGTAGTTGAGCATCAGGCTCTTGCCATCCGATTGGGTCTTGACCAGATCACCGTACAGCCGTGGGCTGGCCTTGAGCTTGTAGGTTGGCAGGTGTTCGCCGAAGCCGATGTAGCCTTCGTGGTCCAGGTAGAACTGCTGCCGGCCGGTCAGCGTGCGCCACGGAACCAGGCGTTCGATGCTGACGGTGAAGGGCGAATAGGCACGCCCGTTGTTGATCAGGCCCGACCAGACGGGGCTCGTAAGCAGCCGGCGCGGCTGCTGCTTGATGTCATCGAAGGTCATGGTGACACTGCGGTTGGGCTCAGCCAGGTCGGCCAAGGGCAGCCCGACCGTCTTTTCGTGCGCTTTGTAGGCGCGGTAGGCTGATTCGCCGTTGGTCTCGGGGGCCAGCCGCAGGATTGCGTTGATGGCGTGCGTCACGTCGTCCAGCGCGGGGTATCGGGCCCCGTTCCACCGCACGATGGGGTGGGTCTCCAGCATCTCGTCGTACAGATCGTCGATCTCCCAGTGGACGCCGTGAGCGCCGATGCCCTTTTCTCTGGCCTGCGGGCCGAAGGAGATGAAACGGTTGTACAGGTTCACGTAGTCACGCTCCACCACCCGCATCGCCGGCATCGTCTGACCTGGGATGGGCTCGCACTCGCCTTTGGCCCAGTCTCTGACCTCCGGCTGGGCAATTTCGGCCGGCGAGTCGTGTCCCAGTGGCATGCATACCAGGTCCTGGACCGGCTCTGGCAGGTGTTTCTCAGCCAGTTGGCTCACGCGCTTGGCAAACAGCTTGAAGATCTCCCAGTCGCTGCGTGACTCCCAGTTGGGCGGCACCGCCTCCGACAAGGGGTGTATGAAGGAATGGAGATCGGTGGAGTTGAGGTCATCCTTCTCGTACCAGTGAGCGGTTGGCAGCACGATGTCTGAGTAGAGGGCCGAGGTGTCCATGCGGAAATTGATGTCCACCACCAGGTCCATTTTGCCGGTGGGCGCCGGATCGCGCCACACCACCTCTTCGAGCATGTCGCGGCTGATCTCTTCGTCGGCGACGGCGTTGGAATGCGTGCCGAGGTAGTGGTGCAGGAAGTATTCGTGCCCCTTGGCACTGGACATCAGGGCGTTGCCGCGCCAGATGAACCACACGCGTGGCCAGTTCTCCGGCGCATCGGGGTCCTCGGCGGCGAAGCGCAGTTCGCGCTCCTTGAGCTGCTCTACGACGTAGTCGATGACGTCCTGGTCGGTCTCCGCGCCGGCCGCACGGGCGTCCTTGACGATGTCGATGCTGTTGCGCTCGAACTGGGGATAGAAGGGCAGCCAACCCATGCGCACGGCACGGGCGTTGGCGTCCGCCGTGTGGCCGGCCGTCCAGGGGTTGTCACCTTTCAGCGAGCTGTACTTGGCGAAACCGCCTTCGTAACGCCACTGATCGGAGTGAACGTAGTGCCAGGTGGGTGCGTTCTGCAAACGCGGTGGCCCCACCCAGTCTGTGCCCATGGCCAGCGTCTTCCAGATAGAGACCGGCGCCAGTTTCTCCTGACCGACGTAGTGGGCCAAGCCGCCGCCGTTCTTGCCGATGCAGGTGCACAGCATCAGCGCAGTGATGGCCGAGCGGTAGATCAGGTTGTTGTGGTACCAGTGGTTGATGCCGGCGCCGATGATGACGGTGCATTTGCCGTCGGTCTGTTCGGCCGTGTCGGCGAACTGGCGGGCGAAGTTGATGACGGTGCCTCGGTCGATGCCGCTGAACTTTTCCTGCCAGGCGGGGGTGAACGTGTGTGTGGGATCGTCGTAGCCGGCCGGATAGTCGCCGGCTAGACCGCGGTCGACGCCAAACTGAGCCATCAGCAGATCGAAGACGGTCGTGACTGGCACCTTACCCTCGGTAGTTTCGATGTACTTGATCGGGACACCGCGCCGCACCATCGCATTTTCATTTGAGAAATCCTCGAACCCGACCTGGACAACCGCGTCGTGATCGTCGATGAACGATAGCACAGGATCGATGGGCGAGTCGTCCACCCCATCCTTGAGTTCCAGGTTCCACTGGCCTTCCTCTGATTGCCAGCGGTGGCCAACCGAGCCTTTGGGCATCTTGAGCCCCTGGGTGGCTGCATCGTACATCAGGAACTTCCACTCGCCGTTCTCCTCGTCCTTGTACCGTTCGATGGTGTTGGCGCGCAGGAGCTGGCCGGCCTCGTAACCTTCCTCGCTCTCCGTCAGCCGCACCAGGTGGGGGGAGTCGGTGTACTGCTTGAGGTAGGCGTTGAAGGCGGGGGTCTCTTTCTCGACGTAGTATTCGGTCAGAATGACGTGGTTGACGGCCATCCAGAAGGCTCCGTCCTGGCCGGCGTTGACGGGAATCCACCAGTCGGCGTACTTGGCCACCTGGCTGAAGTCGGGCGCGAAGACCACGAACTTGGACCCGTTGTGGCGCGCTTCGGAGATGAAGTGCACGTCCGGCGTGCGCGTCATGTTCAGGTTCGACCCCATGGAGATGATGAACTTCGAGTTGTACCAGTCGGCGCTCTCCTGGACGTCGGTCTGCTCGCCCCAAATTTCGGGTGAGGCCGGCGGCAGGTCGCAGTACCAGTCGTAGAAGCTCATGTTGACGCCCCCCATCAACTGGAGGAAA
>JAANWY010000299.1 GCA_018263655.1 Anaerolineales bacterium
TCGCTGATCGATTGTTCGAAGCCGGCCTGGAGATGGCTGAGACTATCGGAGTATTGTGCACCGATACCGGGCGTCGTTGATGTGCATCCCGGGCCGGCCGGCCTTGCGGACGGCTTCGCGGGCCACTACCGCGTCGCGGCGCGACCCCAGGATTTCGAGGGGGGTGCCAGGGACAATTGAATGACCCACGTAGGTGGACACCGAGCCGGCGCCCAGGCAGTCCACTAACGGCTCCTGGGCGCAGCTTTGCAAGATCAGCGGGTGGTAGCGCTCACTACACGGCGTACCAGTGGGGCCGCTGTGTACCACGCAGGGGATATCGCTCTCGATCTCACGATGACGCATGGTAACGGCGTCCTTCCCCATGCCCAGAACCACGGCGCTGGGCGCAGCCCCGACGATCTCTTCCACCTCGTCGCGCGAGTAGAGAATGCGACGTTCGGTCGTTTGGTTATACACCCCCATGTCGACGAAGAGATCCACCGCGGCCTGGTACAGTCGATCGGCCATGTCGGAATCGGCCGGCACGGGTGTCTGGGGGTCGAACTTCAGGCCGTGTTCTTCTACCAGTTCAGCGGTGCGCTTAGACAGCGCCATCTCGAAATCGAATTCCTTCATGTAAGGGCCGTCGTCAGAGCGTTTGACGATCTCGGGCAGCCAGTTGCTAAGCATATGTATCCTCCCCGCTATACGTTGGTAGATGTCTGTCGAGTTCAAGGCCAATCTCACGCAATTCGTCTTTCACCTCCTCGTAGATGTTCAACCATTCTTCGGTGGGTTGTACACGCGCCACGTCGTACACCTCGTCGAAGCGTCTGCCAACAGGTCTCTTATCCAGGTCCGCCTGATAACGCGCGACCAATTCAAGCACCATCTGGTTGGCCTCGGAGCGGCTCATACCCCGAGCAGCGTGCGCGACCTCGGCCATGAAGCAAGCTTCCAGGCCGCTGACGTGGCCGGGTGCTGTGCCGGCCGCCGAGCGCGGTCCGATCAGGCCGGCCGCCCCGGAGCTTACTGCCAAAATGGACTGGGCGGCGACTTCATACAGCAGTGTTGGGGTGCCCGGCCCGCCGACCGGCGTGATGACCACATCGTTAAGCAGGTGCGTGTTCCGGCTGATGGCTTGTTGTGCAGGGGCGAGGGCCCGCAAGATGTCGGGCGTGGTGGTATTGCCATGGAAGGGATGGGTGGGCGACACGCTGTGGGTGGTGGTCATGTAACCCATTTGCAACAGGATGCATCCGCCCACAATCGCGATAGCCACGCCCTCTCGCCCACCCGCGCTGCCGCCGTAGATGGTGTTATAGAAACTGTGGATGATGCTGCCGCTCTTGACCAGATGGGCCACCTTCGTCACGAGTGCGTAGTTCGTCTTGAACTCGCTGATCATCGCCACGTGGTGCCAGTGATGCGGGCCAAACCTGTCAGTAGATGTGGCAGTTAGCTCGCCGATCTCGCTGACCGAGTTTTCGACGCAGCCGATTCCGAGTCCAGGTCGGCCCGCACGCTGGACGGCGGCCAGCGCCAGCTCCATTTCGTGCCAGGCCATCAGCACTTCCCAAGGTGAGTGGCTGCGCCCTTCGCGCCCATACACCGTTTCCAGGCTACCGTCAATCATCAGGTCAACCAAGGGCTCCTGGGCATAGCTCTGCTGGATGATCAGAAACAGGGCCTCGGGGAGTGGCGTTCCAACCGGCCCACCCTTAATCGTGATGCGGCGGGAGTCTTCCGGCAAGCGTTTATGCTGGGTGTGCTCATCAGGAAAAACGCCGATCGTCGAGTGATCGGGGGCGACGTTGATCGCGTCCAGAATCTCGTTGCGGGTCCACATCATACGACGCCCGGTATCGGTGCACAATACTCCGATAGTCTCAGCCATCTCCAGGCCGGCTTCGAACAATCGATCAGCGAGCTCGTCATCGTCGGGGATGATGGGGCCGTCAGCCGGCAAGCGGATGTCGTATTTCTCCTGGAGCCGGGCCATCGTCTCGGGGACGAGATTCATATCGAAGTCTTCTTCTTCGATGATGGGGCCGGACTCCATCCGCTCCAGAACGTCGAGCAAACGAACCGTATTTCTCATGCGCTATTCCTCCGTGCGCTATCGGGCAGGCAGACCCATAAGCCGCCGGCACATTTCCACCGCGCTCACTGCATTGGCGCCGTATACGTCAGCCCGAATGCGCTCGGCGTACGCCTCGGTGACCGGCGCGCCACCCACGATCACCTTGTACTGGTCACGCAAACCGAGTCCCTCCAGGCGTTCGATCAGATCAGCCATGTACGGCATGGACGTGGTGAGCAAGGACGATACACCAATGATGTCAGCCTTCTTCTCGCGCGCCGCGTCGATAAAGACCTGGGCCGGCACATCGGTGCCCAGGTCGAACACACGGAAGCCGTTGACTTGCAACATCAGCCCAACCATGTTCTTACCGATGTCGTGGATGTCGCCCTTGCATGTGCCAATGACAACGGCGCCCACCGCCGAGCTCTCGCCGGATTGAGCGCGGATGGCCGGCTCGAGAACTTCGGCCTGGATGGCTTTGACCACCTTGGCTGTTTTCATCAACTCGGGCAAGAAAATCTCCAGGCGTTCGAATCGCTTGCCGACCTGGTACAACAGGGGTTGGACGACATCCAGGAAGAAAGTGCTGGGAGTCAGACCGTTTTCTAGCGCCCGGTTAGCGATTTCAACGCCTTTTCCTTCATCCGCTGACGCCAGAGCCTGGTCGAGCTCGGCGCTCAGAGCCTCGAACTGCTTACTGTTATTTGACATGTAGACATCCTTGTATAGGTCCACACCGCATCCAGGTTTCGACCCTGCGGCAAAGGTATCATCTCAATATTTCGGGGCTATGTAGGTCGAAATGGTATTTCGACCCGACGATAGATCGGAAGAG
>JAANWY010000003.1 GCA_018263655.1 Anaerolineales bacterium
TGGAGTTCTGACGTGTGCTCTTCCATCTTTGGCTTTTCCCTGTATCCTGACGAAGTAGTGGCGTTGGTCGGCGACAACGGGGCAGGCAAATCCACTTTCATCAAGATCATCTCCGGCGCATACCAGCCGGACGCCGGCACAATCCGGGTGGACGGTTCTCCGGTGACTTTCCACACCCCTCGTGATGCAATGGCCTTAGGGATCGCGACCGTCTACCAGAATCTGGCGCTCGTGGATCAGCGCGACGTGGCGGCCAACATCTTTCTGGGGCGCGAGCTGGTGCGAGGCTTGGTCTTGGACAGGGACCGCATGCTGGAGGAGTCGGCTCAAGTCCTCCGGGAACTCAAGATCGACATCCCCTCCGCTCAGACGCTAGTTGGCCTTCTCTCAGGGGGCCAGCGTCAGGCGGTAGCTATCGCCCGGGCAATACATCAGGGAGGCGGAAACCGGCTGGTCATTATGGACGAGCCTGTAGCGGCTTTGGGTATTCAGGAATCACGGAAGGTGCTCCGACTGATTACGCAGTTGAAAGCCCAGGGATGTGCGGTAATTGTCATCAGCCACAACCTGGAGCACGTCTTCTCGGTAGCTGATCGCATTGTGGTGCTGCGTCGCGGCCGGCTGGTAGGCGTACGCCGTAAGGCAGAGACCACCGCGGCTGAGATCATTCGCCTCATCGTGGGGGCCGAGCACCTTTAAAGATAAAACCAGGTGACAGTATGGATCACGAGCAGACAGAGCTCATTGACGACACCGCCACTGACGCGGTTCTAGACGAACTGGAAAGTGAAGCTGGAGAAGAGGCGCCGGCACACCCAGCGTCCTCCAGGGCCACTCGCGCCCTTGGGGTGATCTTTCGTGTACGAGAAATCACGGTGCTTGGGGCCGCGGTGCTCCTCTTTCTCTCGCTTTCGCTGGCCACCCCCCTCTTTCTGCAACTAGACAATTTACTGCTGGTGGCCCGTCAGATCTCCATTTTGGCCATCATCGCCATCGGCATGACGTTCCTCTTTATTGCTCGGGAGATCGATCTTTCTGTCGGCTCCCTCTACGGAGTCCTCGTAGTCTTCCTGGCCTTCCTCATCGCCAAGACGTCTCTGAATCCATGGCCGGCGATGGCCGTCACGGTCATTCTTGGGGCCGGCCTCGGTTTGGTGAACGGCTTGGTCACTACCTTGTTTGACATCCCTTCCTTTATTGTCACCCTGGGGATGCTCAGCGTTCTCCGGGGCGCTGCGCTCCTATTAACCGGCGGCTGGCCAGTGCTTATTAAGCTTCCGGAGGGCCATTCTTTTTTGAACCTCACCGCCGGCCACGCAGGCGGAGTGGTCCCGATGCAGATTTTCTGGATGGTGGGCCTTATGCTCCTTGCCGGCTTCGTCCTGGGTAAGACACGTTTTGGCGCCCACGTCTACGCCACAGGGGGAAACGAGGAGTCTGCCCAGCTCACCGGCATTCGCACAAAGCGCGTGAAGACCATCTGCTTTGTGGTGACGGGAGCACTGTGCGGCATCGCCGCGGCGCTGCTCCTCGGCCAGGTGAAGAGTGGTTTCCCCCTCACCGGTCAAGGGTTTGAGCTGGACGTTATCGCTGCCGTCGTCATCGGCGGGACCCCTCTCTTTGGGGGAGCCGGCAGCATTCTGGGGACACTGCTGGGGGCGTCGATTACGGGCATGATCACCAACGGGTTGGTGCTCCTGGGCGCCAGCGCCTACTTCGAGCCAGTGGCGAAGGGCAGCATCATTGTGGCTGCGGTGCTGGCCGACACCCTCATCCGCCGAAGGCGGGCCTGAAAACGTTTCAGCAAAATTACGCACGGCCTAAAAGGCCCTTGACAAAAGAATACTAGCATAATATAATCAAAGTGCCTGTCCTGACGAGGCGAACAATCTGTCAGCGATGGGTTGGTCCCCACCGGTTTCAGGGAATCCATCGGCGTGTACGGCGGTGCGTACGCGAAGAGTGATTACATGCGACGAATGAGATTTCGCGCGAAATAGGAGCCACAGCCGCGCACTGTCTTCGTATTCCTTTTCAGTGATCTGATCCAAGCAATGCACAATACGATGGAGGTGTTTTCTGCAACGGCGTTGTAAACGATTACATATGGTGGCTTTGAAAGATGCCGCATCTTGGAAGGGCATACTATGTCATTCTTGAAATCAGATGGTAAAGCACTCGTTGTCGCGATGGATCACGCACGAACCCACGGCACCATCGAGGGGTTGGAGAACCCGGGCGTCGTCATCGATGCCGCAGTAGACGCCGGCGCCGATGCAGTCATGACCACCTTCGGTGTGGTCAAACACTACCAAGACCGGTTGATCGGACGCATTCCCACCATTCTCCGGCTGGACGGTGGCCCGAGCCTTTACCGCGAAGACTGGTTGGCTTACACCGAATGGGACTTGCTGCATTCCGTCGAGGACGCACTGCTCCTCGGTGCCGATGCCGTTGTCCTCATGCTGTTCATTGGCATCCCAGTCGAGCTGAAAACGTATCGCATTGTGGCTAAGGTCGCCAGTGAGTGCATGCACGCCAACCTGCCCCTGATGGTCGAAGCGCTCCCATGTCCCAGTGAGCGCATTCCCGATCCCAAAGCTGCCGAAGCGATGGCTTCTGCGGCACGTCTGGCGTTCGAACATGGCGCCGACCTTGTGAAAGCGTACTACACGGGCAATCCTGAAGAGTTTCGTCAAGTAACGGACAACTGCCCGATTCCGGTGTTGATTGCCGGCGGACCCAAGATGGACACTACAGAAGAAACGTTTCAGGTTGTCCATGGGGCCATGCAAGGCGGGGCTGCCGGCGTCGTCTTTGGGCGTAACATCTGGCAAAGTGGCAACACGCGCGGCATGATCCGCGCTTTGCAGCGCATTATTCACGACGATGGTTCGGTGGGCGATGCACTCAATGCACTTGCCTAGATGCGGTAAAATTGACTGCTCCAACGACCATTTCGAGCAATTGCACTGGCAAGGAGGTGATGACCCGGACTGAGAATCATGCATTGCTAGTTCTCACGCGGCCAAATTCAAAGGAACAATCAACTCTGTAGTCTAAATAACAAAGGAGAAGAACCAAACATGCGTAGGAAAACAGTATTTGCGCTCGTGTTTTTGATGATTGCGTCTCTCTTGATCGCGGCCTGCGGAGGCGCGCAGCCGCAGCCGACGGAGAAGCCGGCTAAACCCACCGAGCCTCAGCCAACGGAGGAGCCGAAGGTCGAACCGACGGCGGTTGCTGAAGAAGGTCAGGCAGCGAAAGAGGTTGAAGCCGGCGAACTCCTGCCCCCGATTGTTGCAGAGCCGTGTGCACCGGACTGCCCCTTCGAGGGCCAGACCGTCAGCGTTATCGTGAACACCGCCGGCGCAAAGGGCCCGATCTCCGGCCCCTTCTACGAAGTGCGCGACGAATTCGAGGCCGCCACCGGCGCCACGTTGGAAATCGTGGAGGTGCCCTTCGCCGAGCACTTCCCCAAGCTGATGACTGACATGACGACTGAGACTGGCCAGTATGATACGTCCATTGCCGGCGCTTGGTGGCTGGGTGAGCTGGTCGGTGGCGACTTCGTCATGCCCTACGACGAATACTATGATGATCCCAGCTTCCCGCAGTGGGACATCGAGAACGTGCTGCCCGGTCCGCGCGACCTGTTGACATGGGGCGGCAAGAAGTACATGGTCGCCAATGATCAGGATGGGCAGGTGATGTACTACCGCCGCGATCTGCTGGCGGACCCCGAACATCAGGCCGCCTTCAAGGACGAATATGGCTACGACTTGGACGTGCCGCAGACCTGGGCCCAGTTCCGAGATGTCGCCGAATACTTCAACGGCAAGGATCTGAACGGCGACGGCAAGGCAGACTCCGGCCTGACCCTGCACCTGAAGGTCGGTGGCCAGGGTATGTTCCACTTCATGTCGTTCTCGGCCCCCTTCGTCATCGGTCCCGAGAACTCCAAACTGTACTGGTTCGATCCAGAGACGATGGAGCCCCTGCTCGACAGTCCTGGGCACGTGCGCGCTCTGGAAACACTGGTTGACTTGACTCAGTTCGGCCCCGAGGCGATGATGGCCTGGAGTCTGGGCGAGAGCTGGGACCACTTCCTGCGTGGCGAGGCAGCATTGACGTTCACCTGGGGCGACCTGGGTGCGCTGGCCCAGCAAGAAGGCAGTCAGGTATTGGGTAAGACCGGTGCCGCCCCCATACCCGGTACAACCGAGTACTACAACCTCCAGACCGGCGAATGGGTGAAGACCGAAGAGCCCAACATGGTGGGCAACACCACCGGCGGCTCCTGGGCCGGCGTCATCTCCAAGTTCTCGGACGCTCCCGAGGCCACCTACTACCTGTTGGCCCTCATGGCGACTGAGGAGAAATCGCTGATCTACGCCGCGCGTGGCTGGGACGGCGTGGACCCCGGTCGCTACAGCCATTTCCTGGAGCCGCAGGGTACAGCCGGCATCGACGAGTATCTGGCAGCCGGCTGGGATGAGGCCGACATCCGCGACTACACCAGCGCCTACTACGAGAACTTCAACGCCGAAGAGCAATTTCCCTACCTGCGCATCCCCGGTACCTTCGAGTACTGGACGCAGCTAGACATCCACCTGTCCGAGGCAGCGACCGGACAGGCCACGCCCGAAGAGGCGTTGAAGGCCACTGTGGTCGACTTCGAAGAGGTCACCAATCGGTTGGGGCGCGAAGAGCAGTTGCAGAGCTACAAAGAATCCCTCGGATTCGAGTAAGGCTCGCTGTTATCACCTGACAACGGTACTGGGTCCGGCCTTCGCGCCGGACCCAGTATTGCCTGTAGATAGTTGGAAGGAGATCAAGTTGGCTGAAACAACGGGGCCCCTGCAACCTACACAAGACGGCACGGATGCCGTTCCTGCGGCGAAAGGTGTCGGTACGCGAACCGATCGTACGAAAGCCATCTTCCTGGGGCCGGCTGCAATTTGGGTACTTGCTTTTACGATCTTTCCCCTACTCTATGCCGGCCCCAGGAAGATGGCCAGCTTCCGTTATGGTAAAATCAACCAATTTGTGGGGCTAGGGAACTTCGCCCGGCTCTTCCGAGATAGCAACCTCCACACAGCACTGCGGGTCACGCTGGTTTTTGTGGTGAGCACCGTTGCCCTCGAGATGATCCTCGGATTCGCGCTAGCGCTGCTCCTGAACCGCGAGATTCGTGGCAAGAACACGCTGCGGGCCATCATGACACTCCCCCTCTTCGCGACACCGGTGGCTATGGGCTACCTGGGGATCACCATGTACTACGAGCAGAATGGCCCCATCAACTCACTCATTCGCGCCCTGGGGGGTGATATCGTTCCGTGGCTCTCCAACCCGTTCTGGGCGCTCGTAGCCGTAATCATTGTTGACCTCTGGCAATGGACGCCTTTCGTTTTCCTGGTCTCCATCGCTGCGCTCCAGGGCCTACCGCTGGATCTGTACGAAGCAGCCCAAGTCGATGGAGCATCCGGCTTCGATCTGTTCCGCTATGTCACCCTGCCGCTCATGTTACCAACCCTCTGGCTGATCCTTCTCCTCCGATTGGTGGAAGCCTTCAAAGTCTTTGACGTTCCGATCAGCCTGACGCTGGGGGGGCCCGGCCGTGCCACTGAGGTCTACAGTCTCTTCACCTACCGTACTGCGCTACGCTTCTTCAATCACGGTTACGCAGCCGCCCAAGGGTTCTTGCTGCTCTTCATCGTGATGTTGATGGTGTCCTTGCTCTTTGGCCGAATTCGCGAGATTTACGAGTGAGAGGTAGAAAATGCGGGAAAAATCGATACCAATAGCTGGCAGAGTCGTGTTGGTGATCGCCATTATCTGCATGTTGTTGTGGGTCCTATTCCCCTTTTACTGGGCTTTCCTCAATTCTATCAAGAAGCCGGCCGAGACGTTTGAGCCGACGTGGGTTCCATTCTTGCAATTCCAACCGACGTTGGAACACTGGCGTAGCGAGTTAGCCATTCCTGAAACTCGACGCGCGCTCCTCAACAGCACCATCATCTCCATCGGTGCAGCCACACTGGCCGTCGTCTTGGGTACCTTGGCGGCCTACGCCCTGGCGCGCTTCCAGTTCAACAGGCCACAGAACGGAACGCTTACGACTTGGTTCCTCTCGCAGCGCGTGTTGCCGCCGGTGGTTTTCGTCATCCCGTTCTTCCTGCTGATGCGCCAGCTCAAGCTCCTGGACTCAGTCTGGTCACTCGTCTTGCTTAATGCCACGTTCACACTGCCATTTCCGGTGATCATCCTCTCCCAGATGTTCCGCGAGTTGCCGAAGGAGCTAGAAGAAGCAGCCTTGGTCGACGGCGCGACCCGTTTCCAGTCATTCTTCAGGGTTGCTCTCCCGCTGGTGGTTCCGGGGTTGGTCGCCACGTGGATCATCTGCATGGCTTTCAGTTGGAACGAGTTTCTCTTTGCCTTGACCCTTACTAGCCAATCGGCCATCCCGATGCCCGTGATCATCGCTGGTGCCGAACATACCCGCGGCGTGCAATTCTGGTATGTCGGTGTGCGTGTCCTGTTGACTATGCTTCCGCCGGTAATTCTGGCCCTGCTGGCACAGCGCTACATCGTCCGCGGCCTCACTCTGGGCGCCGTCAAGGGCTAGGGGGATGGCTAGAGCCGCACCCTTGCTGGTCGGTGTCGACGTCGGTACCACGAATATCAAGGCCATCGTCTTCGATCCTACTGGACAGACGGTAGCTCGCGCCAGCGTCCCCACGCCCACGCACTATCCCCGGCCGGCGCGGGCGTACTATCGACCGGAGGAACTGTGGCAATCGACGGCGCTGGCATTGCGGCAAGCGACCGGCCAACTGGACGATGCCGGCTGCGTCACCGGCATTGCCGTCGCTAGCATGGCCGAAACGGCTATTCCGCTCGATGCCGGCGGCCGGCCCACCTATGACGCCATCGCCTGGTTCGATCGGCGCACTCAACCCCAGACAGAATGGCTGGACCAGACCATTGGTCGCGACCGGCTCTTTGCCATCAGCGGACTCGGTCTCCACCCGATCTTCGGACTGTGCAAACTGCTTTGGCTCAAAGAAAATGAGCCAGACGCTTTCCGGCGCACGGCCCACTGGCTCAATGTGGCAGACTATATTGCGTACCGCCTCTCGGGCGTGCCGGCAACGGACTATTCTCTGGCTTCGCGTATCCTGGCCCTCGATTTGCGCGAATTGCAGTGGGATGAAGACCTGTTGCGTGAAGTGGGCGTCCCAGCCGACCTGTTTGCTCGGCTGAAGTCGAGTGGCACGCCCTTGGGACCGGTCCGGCCGGCGGCGTCCGAGATGACGGGGCTACCCACCGGCACGCAAGTTGCGGTCGGCGGCCACGATCACGTCTGTGGCGCCCTCGCCGCCGGCGTCACCGAACCCGGTACGATGCTGAACTCCATGGGTACCGCCGAGGCTATCTTCTTGCCCCTGGAGCGCCCGCTGACCGATCCTGAGGTTGGCCGGCAAGGCTATACGCAGGGGGTCCACGTTTTTCCTGGTCACTACTACGTCTTCGGCGGATTGTACACTTCCGGCGCCAGTGTGGATTGGTTTCGGGACGTGATGGGCAGCGAGTTGGGCTATGACACGCTGGTTGCCGAAGCGGAGGAGGCGCCGCCTGGCAGCCTGGGAGCCTTCTTCCTGCCCCATCTACGACTGGCCAATCCGCCCTACGATGATCCAAAGGCACGTGGCGCCTTCATCGGCTTGTCCACTGACATCAAGCGTGGCGCCCTTTTCCGATCATTGCTGGAAGGACTGGCTTTCGAGTCTCGGAACTCACTAGAATCTCTGTTGTCGCACGCCGGCGTCTCGCTGCGCAATGTCTACGCCATTGGCGGCGGTACCCGCAACGAGCTGTTGATGCGCATCAAGGCCACCGTACTGAATTACACCATCACGGTGGCCGGCGTGGAAGAGGCCACAGCGCTGGGAGCCGCTATCCTGGGCGGCGTGGGGGCCGGCGTCTATGACGACATACCCTTTGCTGTCAACCAACTCCGCTACACGCAAGCCGACATCGAGCCGGCCGCCGATCAGGTGGCAGCATACGGCGCCTATTTCCGCGAGGTTTACCAACCACTTTACCCCACTCTGCGCTCTCTGCACCATACCATACACCGATTACAGAATGAAGCACAACCTTGAAAAGCTAGTGGCAAATCAATTGAGTGAATTCAAGCTTGCTATAGCCACAGCGCGCAGGTATAATTTTACTGAGAGTTGAGCATTTGACTGGAGAGTGTATTTATGGTTATCCAAGCACCTGTAGCAGAGACTGAAATCGTCTACCCCGAAAGTGACGGACAGCCCATGGCCGACAACACCAAGCAGTTCCGCTGGATCGTCACCATCAAGGAGGGATTGGACGCGCTGCTCCCGGATGCGTTTGTGGCGGGCGATCTGTTGTGGTA
>JAANWY010000030.1 GCA_018263655.1 Anaerolineales bacterium
TATGAGTACTCGGCCCGATTTCTAGCATCAGATTAGCGAGTTTCGGCGGAGGTGTCAAGGGCCTAGTCGAAAATCGGCTGAATTTGGCTAATCGGCGAATTCTGCAACACTCTCAGGTAGCAACTGAAACCGTTGTGTTTTCTAGGTTTGACGTGGCCCTGCTAGAATTGGGGCATGCCGAATCCCTCGTGCAGTCAGGATAGCATCTTCACCACCCGCTTGCCGGCCGACGACTATCTGTGGACCGCCGGCTTCTTCAACGAACGTTTCCCAGACGTTGTCTCGCCTCTCGGTTGGTCGGTCGTGCGCCGGCTGATCGAGCCTACTGCGTTGCGGGAGCCTTTGAGCTTCCTCGGCTACGATCTGCCGGAAGATTTTCCACTCAGCAAGACGTACCACGGCCACGTGTACACAAATGTCGCTGCGTTTCAGCGGCTGTACCGTGTCTTCCCCGGTTTCGTTCTCCCCGAAGATGCCGGCCGCTACTTTCCTGGCGGAGACGTGTCACTCCGATATCAGGTGCCTCTGCCCAGTCCGCTCCGGTTCAGCGCGTCCGCCGTGCGGACGTTGTTGACCGAGCCCGGGTGGTATCCGCTCAACTTCGTGACTTGGGACAAGTTTGCTGCTAGCTTCGATGGGCGCGTCGTCGAAATCTCGCGCTCGATGGAGAACGATAGCCGGCCTGCGCCGTTGCTCCACCTGGTGGAGCGTCTCATGGATCTCAGTCTGGATTTGCTGCGCCTGCACCGCTGGAGCCTGACCTACGCCGGCGTGCTCTACGGTTTGTTGCAGCGACTTCTTTCCACGTGGATCGACGCGGATCGGTTTGCTGAGATCGGGGCAGACCTGATCAGCGGTTTGCCGAACAAATCGACGGAGACGGACCTGGCGCTCTGGCGGCTGGCGCGTCAAGCGGCTGATCTGGGAGATCGCAAAGTGCAGCTATTGCGAGACGAGCGATTTGATGCATTTTTCAGCGCGTTGGACGAAGCACCAGCCGGCCGGCGCTTCCAGCAGACGCTTGACGATTTTCTGACTCAGTACGGCCACCGCTCCCCCAGCCTCGATATCCGATATCCGGCTTACGCCGACGATCCCGCTCGAGTTCTGGCGGTTCTCGTGCGCCTGCTGGATGCTGAAGGTGATCCGGCTGCGCGGGGACGTGCTCAGCGGGAGCGCCGGCGAGAAGCAGTGCGCCAGGTGGAGCACGCGTTGCGGCGCTCGCCACTTCGTAAGCTGACTTTCCGGCTTCTGCTGTGGCTTACCCAACGGTACACCGTTCTGCGCGAAGATCAGCGCTTCTATTGGCAGAAAAGCATGCATGCCAAGCGTTGGGTTTTTCTGCGTATTGGACGGTTGCTGAGTGACGCTGATTTTCTTCACGCCCAAGACGACATCTTCTTCCTGACGCTGAGCGAGGTTACGGGGGTGGTTCGCGGTTGGCTGGATGTGCCTGGGATGCGGCGACTGATTGCGAATCGACGGGCACAGTTCGAAGATTTGCAGAGTTCGCCGTATCCGGCCTTTCTGGAGGGGCAAGTACCGCTGGGGGACATTGGCGGTACGGGTGACGGCCGGCGCCGGCGACTGACAGGCCTGGCGGCCAGTCCAGGGCGGGCGCGGGGGCCGGCGCTGATAGTCAGTGGGCCGGCGGCTCTGGAGGATGCCTGGCAGCGCGTCTCTGCGGACCACATCCTTGTGGTTAGCAGCACCGACCCGGCGTGGACACCGCTGTTTCTGCGTGTGTCGGCGTTGGTGATGGAGCGTGGCGGTCAATTGTCGCACGGGGCGGTGGTGGCGCGGGAGTACGGATTGCCGGCGGTGGTCGGGGTTGCCGGCGCACTGGACCGCATCGCCGACGGTCAGCTCATCGAGGTGGACGGCCAGGCGGGGATCGTGGCGTTGCTGACTTGAGGAACTGAATTTGTCGTTCAGCCTCGGGATACGCCCCTCTGGACTGAGCGCACTAACGACTTACAATGCTAGGCGACTTACAATGCTGGG
Organism: Anaerolineales bacterium; assembly: GCA_018263655.1. Lineage (GTDB taxonomy): Bacteria > Chloroflexota > Anaerolineae > Epilineales > JAANWY01 > JAANWY01. The sequence goes on from JAANWY010000030.1 coordinate 2,005, forward strand.
CAAAGGTCTCCCGACCACAGCAATTCCCGTTATGGAGTTCGTAGTAACGGTGCGACTTTCTGGAAGTCGCCTCAGTCGTTTGTGACGGATAATCAGCGACTAAAGTCGCCACTACGAACGTGTCTTCTCAATATATGGGGGGACATGTAGGACGATTTGGTAAATCGTCGGGTCGAAATACCATTTCGACCTACATAACCCCGAAATATTGAGATGATACCTACGAACCTGTTCTGCATGACAATAGCGCTAGCCAATAGCGCTAGCCAATAGCACTAGAGCGGGAATTGCTGTCCCGACTACAATGCTGGGCGAAGGTCTCCTGACCACAATGCTGGGTGAAGGTCTCCTGACCACAATGCTGGGTGAAGGTCTCCTGACCGAGCCCGTATACGCCTCGGTCAGGCCTGCCTGTGCGTCGCACCTGTCTGCGTGCCCCGCACAGGCAGGCGCACAGACAGGAGACCTTCGGCGATCGTAATGAGGTACGCCCCTCTAGACTTGACATATCACGACGAGTCGGGTAACATACACGTTAGCGCGATGTGTGACAATTCAGTCGACAGGAGGCAGTGATGCGTGACGAGCAACTCCCACTTTTCCCACAACGAGGCAGAAGAGGTGAGTACAGTGCTCCGTTGACCGAGATACCAGAGCTTGGCCGCGATTCCTCACTGAAATCAACAGTCGGTGAATTCGATGCCCACATGCGGCGCGAAGGCTTCACCGAGAACACGCGCAAGGCGTTCCACAGCGACCTGCGACTCTTCATGAAGTATGCGGGCGGTGCTTCATCGGTCGGGGCGGTGACTACGAAGCAGATTCAGGACTTTCTGGTCTGGCTCCTGGATGGCAGAGGCGTGCCGTGCAGCCCGAAGTCGTATGCGCGGCGAGTGACGACGCTGAAGCGCTTCTTCGCCTGGCTGACGGAGAGTGGCGTGATCGCCGGCGACCCCGCGGCGCCGGTTCCCCACCGGCCGGCTGAGCGGCCGCTGCCCGACATCCTATACGCCGATCAAGTTGACGCGCTGCTGTCGACGTCCAAGTCCATCATGAACGACCCCGACAGCCCCGATTCGCGACCGTGTCTGCTGGCGCGCTTGTTGCTGGAAATGGGCATCAAGAAAGGTGAGTGCGCGCGCATCGCGCTGGACCACATCGATCGGTCGGATCCGTCGGGGCCGGCGCTCTACATCCGCTACGACAACCCCCGGATGCACAAGAAGGAGCGGAAGCTGGCCTTGTCGCCGGGGCTTGTGTCGGTTTTGGATCGTTATCTGGAACAGTACGAGCCCAGGCAAGACCTGTTCGACTGCACGGCGCGCAATTTGGAGTATGTGTTGAGCGATCTGGCGGAGCAAGCCGGCATCGATGATGTCTCCTTCGAGATGATGCGGTGGACGTCCGCCGTGCGCGACTATAGAGAAGGCGTGGACGAGGATGACCTGCGCCAGAAGCTTGGACTGTCGCCGATCACGTGGGTGGACACGCTGGAGAAGATCGAGATCTTAGCGGGGCCGGCGCTGTGAGCGCGAGGGCGGGGGAGCAAGGGGGCGGGGGGGCAGAGGTGCGGGGGAGTGTGAAATCACAGACTTGGGAGAGCCAGGAAGAAGAAAGGAGCCAGTACACATAATCGATGGACACTTCAACTGTTGACGGACGCGCTCGGCGCCTGCACGCGGCGTCTTTGGTGTTTGATGGGCACTGCGATACGTTGTTGGACGTTCTGGAGGGTGAGCGCCGGCTTGCGGAGCAGTCTGAGGATGGGCACCTGGATTTGCCGCGCCTGCGTGCCGGCGGTGTCGATGCTCAGATCTTTGCCTGTTGGGTCGGTGGTGCAGAGGCGGAAGACCCGCTCGTAGACTTCCTGCGCTTGGCTGACACACTGCATGCCGAGGTCGAAGACAGTCCAGATGATGCCGTTCTAGCCCGTTGTGCTAGCGATGTTGAGCGCGCTCACCGCAAGGGTAAACTTGCCTGCATCCTGGGCATGGAGGGCGCCGAGCCGCTTGGGGAGGACCTTGCAGTGTTGCGGTCGGCGTATCGACTGGGTTTGCGCAACATCGGCCTGGTGTGGGGCGGACGAAACGCTGTGGGATTCGGTGTGTCCAGCGAGGAAGAAGACGAGGATGGACTCAGTGACTTCGGTCGGGATGTCGTGCGAGAAGCCAACCGTCTTGGAATCATGATCGACGTGTCGCACCTGAGCGCAGCCGGCTTCTGGGACGTCATCGATGTGACGCAGAAACCCATTGTGGCCTCCCACTCTAACGCTCGCGAACTCTACGACCACGAGCGCAACTTGTGGGATGATCAGATCGAGGCGCTGGCTGAGACCGGCGGCCTGGTTGGTGTCGTGTTTACGTTCATGACGGAGGATCGGTCGGCTGCTACGCTGGACGATGTGCTGGATCAGATCGACTACATGGGGGAACTGGTGGGCCCAGAGCACGTGGGTCTTGGTTCTGACTTCGATGGTATCCCGCACACGCCGGCCGGCTTGGAAGATGCCAGTCAGATGGGGAACATCACAGGTGGCTTGCTGGAGCGAGGCTACAGCGATGAGGACATCGCCAAGATTTTGGGCGGCAACTGGCTGCGCGTGTTTCGGGAAGTGGCCGGCTGAGATTATGGGTGATGATTGGGGTTGTCTGCGGACAGCCCCTCATTCTGAGCCGCTGTGTTTAGGTTGTGGTCGGACGAAATGAAGACCAGCGGTGGGAGTCCCATTGCATCGCGCATTGTTTGGAGTTCGTATGCCCCCGCCAACTGTACGGAGTCGTATCCTCGCAGGCCGTGTTGCTCGGCTAACATCATCGCTCGGTCAGCAAGGACAGATGTTATTTCTACGATCTGATACTGCGTCCGAAAATCGTTCTTGAAGTCTGTCGCTGCCTGGCTCGCGTCTTGGCTGGAGATTTCTCCCGTCCGGACCTTTCGGAATACTGCGGCAATCATCTCCGGCCCGGTAATCCGAACGATGTAGATGTCGTTACCCGATATCGGGTTGGCGAGGTTGGTTACCCAACCGGTCCCTGTCTCTTGAGCATATCGCTTGACTAGAGCACTCGTATCGAAGTAGTAGACTGCCATCTAGCGCCGTTCTTCGATGATGACTTCAGAGAGAGGCTTACCACAAACCTGAATAGGCGTTCGATCATACTCTGTCTCGCCCAGATGAGATCTGATTTCCTGAATCAGGCCGCGCATTTGAAGCTGTTGCTTGAAACGATGTTCTGGGTGGTCTGAGTCTGGCTTCTGTACTTGGGTTGAAGGTATTCGCACTTCTACTGTTAAACCTTCTTCCAGATCAATGTCCTCTGGCAACATGACGGCGTTTCCTCTAACTACTCCATGGTAAACGCGCATTGACTAGTCTCCTTTCGTTCGCTGGTACATCAAGTATACTCCTTCAAGATTTCTCGCGCAATCACGAGCCGCATAATCTCGCTGGTGCCTTCGCCAATGAGCGTCAGGCGGTTATCACGGTAGTAGCGCTCGACCGGCACCTCGCGGCTGTAGCCCATGCCGCCGTGAATCTGAATGGCCTCCCAGCAGGCGCGATCTGCCGCCTCGGAGGCGAAGAGCTTGGCCATGGCGGCATCTTTTGTGTAGTTCTTCCCCGGCCTTGATCATCGTTTCGGCCATTGGCTTCCGCCTGCTCCCGCTGGATTGCCAAATCCAGCGGTTATGGCTTGGATTTGGCAATCCAAGCCGAGCTAGTGGCCGAAACGATGATCATACCCTCTTCCCCTGATCCTTTCTCTTGGCCGCCTTGTAGATCAATAGACGTGCCGCTTCCAGTTCCGTCGCGATGTCGGCCAGCTTCCACTGGATGGCCTGGAACTGGCCGATGGCTTTGCCGAAGGCTTGGCGCGCCTTGGCGTACTCAGTGGCCTTCTCCATCGCCGCCCGACCCAGACCCAGTGCCATGGCCCCGATGCTGACCCGGCCGCCGTCCAGAGTGATCATGAACTGTCTGAAGCCTTCGCCCACCTCGCCCAGCAGATTCTCCGCCGGCACCCGACAATCTTCGAAGAAGAGCTGATTCGTCACAGAGCCCTTGAGCCCCATCTTCGGCTCGTCCTTGCCGACGACGAAGCCCGGCGTGTCCGTCGGCACGATGAAGTTGGAGATGCCACGTGTGCCGGCCTCAAGATCGGTCCTGGCTGCTATCACCAGGGTGCGTGCAACACCGCCTGACGTGATCCACATCCCCATCCGATGCCGACAATGGCAACTTGGTCCTTCATAGACGTCTCCTTGATCGGCGGTGATCGTATGTTGGCCGAATTGATCCTGGTTGACGAAAGGGGCGCAGTGCGCGATTCCATGCCACCTTCTGGTGTTATTTTATATCACACACTGCGAGAAGTAAATCAGGTGCCTTACATTAAGGCAGGCCCGTGGTTTTGGATTTTGGACATTTATCATCTATAATCGATTTGATGTCTGAAGAGTTGCGAAAAGCCTTCGAGGTCAAGGCAGCGGCTTGGGATGCGTATACCGAAACGCCAGCCGGCCGTCTGCGCGAGGAACTGAACTGGCGCTATCTGGTCCAGCATTTGCCGCCGGCGGATCAAGCCTCGCGGATTCTGGATGCCGGCGCCGGCACCGGCGGCCTGGGCATCCGACTGGCGCAGCGCGGTCACCGGATCTACTTGCTCGACTTGGCGGGCGAAATGCTGGAGCTGGCGGGGGAGAGGGCTGAGCGTGCCGGCCTCACAGACCAAATCGAATGCCATCGCGGGCGGGTGGAAGAACTGCCCGACCTCTTCGCGCCCGAGACATTCGACGCCGTCATCTGTCACACGCTGATCGAGTATGTGCCGGCTCCAGCGACGGCCGTCAAAACGATGGCCGGCCGCCTCCGGCCAGGCGGTATCTTCTCGTTGGCCTTCGTGAATCGCTACGCTGACACGCTGCGGTTGGCCCTGTCGAAAGGCCAATTGACCGCCGCACGCGAGGCGCTCACCGCGGGGACGTCGCCGGCCGACCTCTTCGGCGTGCCGCGCCAGACGTTCGACAGCGAGACGATTCGCGACATGCTGACGGAGGCCGGCCTCGACATCATTGCGGAATACGGCGTGCGCATCTTCGCCGACTATCTGGCGGGCGATGATTGGAAAACCGATCCCGTCGCTTTCGAAGCCTTGGTGGATCTGGAGGCAGCCGCCGCAGACCGTTTCCCGTATTGCCACATCGGTCGCTACGGCCAGATCATCGGTATATGGGGGGACATGTAGGACGATTTGGTAAATCGTCGGGTCGAAATACCATTTCGACCTACATAGCCCCGAAATACTGAGATGATACGAATTTGAGGACTGATCGAATTTCTTTCCTGAGGCGCTTGCACAGCCGATTCGGTCAATCCTGAAATTCGGTGTGAAGGACGGCAGCAAAATCCGCCTCAATAAAGCGGGAAGTAATTTCTTGACGAACCTAAGAGGCCAGTTTGTAGTGCGTCTCACAGACAGGATAACAAACCTGAGGTAGCTTTGAAGGCTGGATGTGTTCATTTTGGGGTTAGCTAGTGCCCGCTATCGATCGTGCAACAAGTGTCTCGGTCGTCATTCCAGCCTTGAACGAGGCATCGACAATCGCCGATGTAATCACTGCCATCCCGCGCGACGTGGTCGATCGCGTGGTGGTCGTCGACAATGGGTCGACTGATGAGACGGCCCAGGTCGCGGAGGCCGCCGGCGCCACCGTGATCCACGAGCCGCGCCGAGGCTACGGGGCTGCTTGTCATGCCGGCGCCCAAGCTGCCACCGATGCCGATATCTTGGTGTTCCTCGATGGCGACGGCGCCGACAATCCGCGAGAAATTCCACTTCTGGTCGATCCCATCCTGGCCGGCCAAGCCGATCTCGTCATCGGCTCGCGGGAGCGTGGGGAACGGGAGCCTGGCGCGCTCTTGCCGCATGCGCGGTTCGGCAACTGGCTGGCGGCTCAGCTCATGCGCCGGTTGTACGGCCTGCAAGTCACGGACCTGGGACCGTTTCGGGCGATCCGCCGGCCGGTTCTTCAGGCGCTCGATATGCAGGAGATGACGTACGGCTGGCCGACGGAGATGATGGTCAAGGCTGCCAAGCGGGGGTATCGGGTGCTGGAAGTGCCCGTCAGCTATCGGCGGCGGGCCGGTGGCAAGTCGAAAATCTCGGGGACGCTGCGCGGGACGGTGCTGGCGGCGTATTACATTCTGGGCACGACGATTCGATACGCGTTTGGCGATTAGAGATTAGAGATTGGAGATTGGAGATTGCGGCGCCTGATTGTGGTGATGGCGAAGCAGCCGGCCCCTGGCCGAACCAAGACGCGGCTCTCACCACCGCTGTCTGCTGAAGAGGCCGCCGAGCTGTACCGCTGCTTCTTGCTCGACAAGTTTGCGCAGATGGGGCGGGTTGAGGTGGCGGAGCCGGCCGTGGCGCAGCCGGCCGTGGCGTATTGGCCGCCGCCGGGCCGCGATTACTTCGCAAACCTGGCGCCAGATTTCGAACTGCTCCCGCAGGCCGGCGAGAATCTGTCTGAGCGGTTGATCGGCGTCTTCGCGGAATCCTTCGCGCGCGGCTACCACCAGGTGATGGCCCTAGACGGCGATACACCGACGCTGCCGGCCCGCTATCTGCGACGGGGCCTCGAACGCCTCGCCGATCCGGCGACGGACGTGGTGCTGGGACCGTGCGAGGACGGTGGGTACTACGCCATCGGTCTGAAACACAACCACCCGTCGCTGTTCGACGTGCAGATGAGCACGCCGCACGTCACCGCCGACACCCTGGCTCAGGCCGAGAAAGCCAGCCTCCGCGTCGAACTTCTACCAACCTGGTATGACGTAGACACGCCGGCCGACCGGGAGCGTTCGGAGGTAGACTTGAAAACCGATCCAACAACAGCCCCCGCCACATCCCAATTCCTGCAAACCAACCACCCAACCACCCAACCACCCAACCACCTAACCACCCAACCACCCAACCACCCAACCACCCAACCACCCAACCCTAACTGTTCTCTTCGTCAACCCCTTCTTCCTGACCGATAGCGCCCTGGAGCGGCAGCTCATGACCCCGTATCCACCGCTGGGGTTGCTGTACCTGGCCGCCGCCGCGCGGGGTGCCGGCCACACCGTCGCCGTATTCGACGGTACTTTCGCGGCCGGCGACGAAGCATTCGCGGAAGCGCTGGGCCAGCACAACCCTGACGTGGTGTGCATTGCCAGTCTGGTGACGTTACGGCCGGCGACGCTGCGGTTGGCCGGCATGGCGCGGGAGTGCGGCGCCACCGTCATCGTCGGGGGTCCGGATCCGACGGCCGAGCCCGAGGCGTATCTGGAGGCGCCGGCCGTGGATGTCGCGGTGTTGGGCGAAGGTGAGCGCACGTTGGTTGAGCTGCTGACAGTGTTGGCCGCCGGCAACGATTTGGCAAACGTGCGTGGCATCGCCCACCGCGATCAGGGTGACGTCGTGCGGGCCCCGGAGCAGGAGCCAGTGCTGGATTTGGACGCGCTGCCGTGGCCGGCGCGCGACCTCATCGACATGGCGCCGTACTTCGCGCTGTGGCGCGAGGCCCACGGCTACACGTCGGTGACGCTCTCTGTCTCGCGCGGCTGTCCGTACGGCTGCGAATACTGTGACGATGCCGTGATGGGGCCGCACCTGCGGCTCCGCGGCTCTGCGAACGTCGCTGCCGAGATGCGCCACATCGAACAGCAGTACGCGCCCGATCGCTTCCGCCTCGTCGACGAGCTGGAAGGGCTGGGCCGCGACTGGCTCGTGTCACTCGGCGAGGCGATGCTGGATGCCGGCGTCGCCACACCGTACGAAGGTCTGAAGCCGCTCAGGCTCGGCGATCTGCCGATGCTGGCCGAAGGCAAAGACGTCTGCGCGGATCGCAACGCGTGGATTCCGACGACGGGACCGCATCCCCACGCGCCGCCGGTGCTGGAGCCGGATGCGCTGGAGCGACGCTGGACCGAAGCGGTGTTGCTGGAGGACGAGTACTTGGAAGACCCCTGACCAACCTGAAAGTGATTGCCTCCACCGTGTGTGGAATAGTATCCGTTCAGGGGGTGTCAGGACTAGCATCCCGAGTAGCGCGAAACAGGGTGTAGCGCGTATCGAGGGGTGCGGGTTTGCGAGCTCTCGTGCCGTGGCTCGCACCCCTCGATACGACCTTCGCTGCGCTTTGGTCTACTCGGGATGCTCCGTAGATTACCTGCTGAACGCTTACTTGGAATAGAACGAATTTCTCTCTGAGCTTGTGTTTGACGCATTCCCGTGGTTGACGCCTGAAATCGTCCAGTTGCTGGGGCAAGGACTGGGTGTCACCGTCGTGCTGACGTTGATCACGTCGGTTGCGGCGCTGATGCTCGGCGTGGTGGTCGGCTGGCTGCGGATTTCGCCGTTGCGCATCGTGCGGAGGTTGGCAACGGGGTACGTGGAGCTTTTCCGCAATGTGCCGGCGCTGGTGGGCGTGATCTTCTGGGCGTACGCCTTCCCCAACGCTTTCGAGCCGGCGCTCCGTCGTGCGCTGTTCTTCGACAACGCGTGGATCGACGCGCTGGGCGAGGTCACCGGGCTGTCGGTGCCGTACTACGCTATTGGTGCCGGCCTCGGCCTGACACTGAACACCAGCGCCTACATCGCCGAGTTGTTTCGGGCCGGCGTGGGCACGCTGGCGCGTGAGCACTGGGAGGCGGCACGCTCGCTGGGTGCATCGCCGCTGCGCACATTCGTGAATCTCTTGCTGCCCCACGGCTTGCGAGCATCGGCGCCGGCCATCATCACGCGGCTGGTGCACAACATGAAGAACACAGCGCTGGCGTCCTTCGTCGCCGTGCCGGAGTTCTTCAAGGCGACGCAGACGGCCATCACGCGCTCGTTCTACGCCGTGGAACTGCTTCTGCTGGCGTCGGTGGTGTACTGGTTGCTGTCGTGGGCCTTCGCCCGTTTGCTCGAGCACGCCCTGCCGCAACCACGTAGGAGCAAGGTGACGTGAGTGATGTCGCCTCGGTGCTAGAATTTCTGTGGAAGTGGCTGCCGACGCTGTTGTTCGGCTTTCCAGGTGACCGACCTGGCGGGTTGACGCTCAGCGTGCTGATCGCCGGCGTCGCCATCGCGCTGGGCTTCGGCCTGGCCTTGGCGGTGGGCGCCGGCCGCGTGGCACCGTGGCGCGGGGTGCGCCGGCTGGCGGGCGTCTACGTCGAGATCTTTCGTGGCCTACCGCTGCTGTTGCTGCTCCTGCTCGTGCATCAGTTCATCGGCGGCCGGCGCTTCGGGCTCGACTTCAGCCCGCTCACGTCGACGCTGATTGCGCTCACGCTGTACACGTCGGCGTACCAGGCGGAGATTGTGCGGGCCGGCCTGGAGGCGGTGCCCCGAGAGTTGACGGACTCGGCACGCCTGATGGGTGCCGATCGCTGGCAGGTGTTCTTCCGCGTCCGCCTGCGCTACACGGTGCGCGCCATGTTGCCGGCTTTCACAGGCCAGGCAATCTCGCTGTTCAAGGACTCCTCCGTCGTGCTCGTGCTGGGCGTGGGAGAGTTGATGACGGTGGCGCGCTCGGTGCTGGGGAGCGATATTCGCAACTCAGTCTACTGGGTGCCCATTTACCTGACGGTGGGCGTGTTGTACGCTGCCGTCGCGCTGATCGTGTCGCGGCTGGCGGATCGCTGGGAGCGCCGAAGCCGGCTGGCGGATCAGCTCACGTATTTGTCCAATGTGTAGAGATTGAAGATTAGAGATTGGAGATGTGAGGATCAAGATGATGCGAGAATTGTGGAAGCTGTGGTTCGTTGTTGGCCTTGCGCTCGCGCTGGCGGCGTGTCAGGGTGTGGTGGTGCCGGCTAGCTCGGGTGATTCGTCCGTGCAGCCGGCCTTTACGTCGGCGCTGGATAGAGTGAATTCCGAAGATGTGGTGCGCGCCGGCATTCGGTTCGACAACCCGCCGCTCAGCTACATCGACGAAAGCGGCGACTGGGTTGGCTTCGATGTGGACCTGGCGAATGAACTGGCGGATCGGCTCGGCGTCGAGATCGAACAGGTGCGGGTCGACGAGACGACGCGCATCAGTTTCTTGCAAGAAGACAAGATCGACATGGCTGTGGCCAGCATGAACCACACCCGCAGCCGCGACAACGCCGTCGATTTCAGCGTGACGTATTTCTGGGACAGCCAGACGTTCTTGGTGCGCCGAGGTGAGTACGACAGCCTGGACGACATGTTCGGCAAGAAGGTGGCGATGAATGCCGGCAGCTCGGCGATCCCGGCCTGGAACGAATACGCGGCCGAGCACGGGGCGTCGGACCCCGAGATTGTTGAGTTTACCGACAAAGTGGCGGCGGTGCAGGCGCTGCGGGATGGCGCTGTCGAGGGCTACGCCGAAGATGGCATCACGTTGGCGGCGCTGGCAGCCGGCGACGACTCCCTCGTGTTGCTGTCCGAGGGCTTCAACCCGGTGCAGTTCGGCGTCGGCGTACCGGAGAACGATTCCGAGTGGCGCGATGCCGTCAACTACGCCCTGCAGGACATCTGGAAAGACGGCACGTACCACGCGATTTACGACGAGTGGTTGGGGCCGGATGCGGAGGTCAGGTTGCCGCTGGGCGGTGAGATGGAGATTTGGCCGTAGCTGGGGAATGAGCCCTCGAATGAATTCACGGAGCCCGCTGACATGACGGCTTTGACGCTCGATCGGGTCGGCAAGGATTTCGCAACACAGGATGGGTGTGTCTCTGTCTTGCAAGATCTGACGCTGGCGGTCGAGTCGGGCGAACTGCTGACGTTGCTGGGGCCATCGGGGTGTGGCAAGACGACCACGCTGCGGCTCATCGCCGGCCTCCTCGATCCGACAGCGGGCGACGTCCGCTTTGACGGTCGGTCGGTGTTGCCGGTGCCGGCCGAGAAGCGCGGTGCGGTGATGGTCTTTCAGCAGCATCTGCTCTTCCCGTTCATGTCCGTGGCCGACAACGTGGCCTTCGGCTTGAAGATGCGGGGTGTGCCGCGTGCGGAGAGGCGCCGGCGCGTGGCGGAAGTGCTGGAACTGGTGCGCCTGCCAGGCTTCGGAGATCGCTGGCCCGACGAACTCTCGGGCGGCCAGCGGCAACGGGTGGCCTTGGCGCGAGCTTTGGTGGTCGAACCACGCCTGCTGCTCCTGGACGAGCCACTCAGCAACCTCGACGCCGAGTTGCGTGAGGAAATGCGGGCCGAGATCGTGCGTTTGCAGCAACGGGCGGGAACTACGACGATTTTTGTGACCCACGATCAGACGGAGGCGGTGACGGTGGCAGACCGGATTGCGTTGATGTTGGATGGACGCATCTTGCAGGTGGGGGTGCCACGAGATTTCTACGAGACGCCGGCCACTCCGCGCGTGGCGCAGTTTTTCGGAACTACCAACATCTTCGCAGCCCGCAAGCGGGGTGACGTCATCGACGTGAATTGGGGGTCGCTGGTTGTCGGAGAGAGCCCACTCCCGGATGGGCCGGTGCTGGCGACGATTCGGCCCGAAGCGATTCAGTTCGGGCGGAATGGCGCCAACACGCTGTCAGCGCGGGTCACGGCGTGGAACTACCGCGGGGATTCGGCGCGGTGTGTGGCGGTGGCCGGCGACACGCAACTGGAAATTAGCGCGCCGCCGTACGTTTCACATCAGCCTGGCGAGACGATCACGATTCATCTGCCACGGGAGCGCATCTGGCTGATGCCGGCGGCCGGCGGGTAAAGGTTGGAAGGTTGGAAGGTTGAAAGTTCGGTAAATCCCAACCCGAAACCGTCAGCGTTCAGGCATCAAGGTTAGCATCCCGAGTAGTGCGAAACAACGTTGAGCGCGTATCGAGGGGTGCGGGTTGGCACCAGTTCCTCGCATGGACCGCACCCTTCGATACGGCCTCCACTGCGCTCCGGCCTACTCAGGATGCTTCATGAGCTATCATCTGAACGCTTACTCGAAACCTTCCAACCTTCAACCCATTTCGGTTACTGCTTGAGGATCAGCGGCAGGCGCAGGAAGAAGATATCGCCCCGGAGCTCGCTTACACCGCCCCCAAATGTGGCGAACCACTTGTCGCCGTCGCTGTCGAAATCGATATCGAAGACGCTGTTGTGAGCCAGGCCCGTGCTGGTAGTGTACTCTCTCCAGCGGTGACCGTCGAAACTTGCAGCGCCGCTCAGCGTGCCGATCCAGACCTTGCCATCTTCACCAACTCTCACGGTTTGAACCTGATTGTCGATCAGACCGTCGTCGGTGGTGTAGGTCATCCACTCGCTGCCGTCGAAGATGCTGACGCCGCCGGGGTGTTCGACGTCTTGCGGTAGATGACCGACCCAAATCTCACCGGATGGGGCGGCCGCGACAGATGTTGCGAAGTCTGCGCCGAGACCCTCCTCGGTGGTGTAGGTCGTCCACTCGCTGCCGTCGAACACGCTGACGCCCCGGAAGGTGGCAAACCAGACTTGCCCGTCGCCATCGATGGCGATGTCGCGGATGTCGTTGTCGACTAATCCGCCTTCGGTTGTCGTAGCGTTGTGGGTGGTGAACTCAGAGCCGTCGAAGAAGCTGACACCTTGTCCGCTGGTTCCTAACCAGACGTCGCCGTCCTCCTCCACGGCGATAGACTGAACGAAGTTGTCGGCCAGACCATCCTCTGTCGTGTAGGTGACCCACTCGGCGCCGTTCCAGAAGCTGACGCCGCCCGTTGTGCCAACCCACGTGTCGCCCGGGTTGATGCCCACGGCGATGGCCCAGACGCTGTTCGAGGCCAGTCCGTCGGCGGTGGTGGCGGTGGTCCAGGTGCCGTCCTCGAAGATGCTCATACCGGCGTCGGCGCTACCCACACACACCCGGTTGCCGGCCTGCCTGTCCACGGCTATTGCCGTCGTGAAGTTGGAGACGAGCCCTTCACTCTCGGTGTACGTCGTCCACGGCCCTAGTGGTGGTCCGACCCTCAACTGGCTCGCGCCGGCGCTCAGGGTGCCAACCCACTTGTCGTTGTTGTTGGCTACAGCAATGGCGTCGGTGACGTTGGATGGAAGATCGGGTGTGGTGTAGCTTCGCCAGTCAACGCCGTCATAGCTGCTTACGCCGCCGGCAGTGGCGAACCATCCGACGTCCTCTTGATCAACCGCTATGTCTGACACGCGGTCGTTGATGAGGCCCGAGTTGGCCGTCGTGAAGGATGTCCAGTTAGTGCCGTCAAACACCGTCACGCCGCCTGGATAGGTGGCAGACTCGGGCAGATGGCCGAACCACATGTTGCCGTCAGACGTGTGAGTGATGGCCGTCACAAAGTTCGTGCTCAGTCCATCGTCTTTTGTGTAGGTCGTCCAATTTTCACCATCCAGCACGCTGACGCCGCGGAACGTGCCAAACCATACGCGGTCCTGACTGTCGACTGCGATGTCGCGTATTTCGTTGCCGGCCAGGCCGCCCTCTGTCGACGCGGTGTTGTGGATTGTCCAGTCTGTACCGTTGAAGAGGCTGGCGCCCTGGCCACTGTGGCCGGCCCATACATCACCATCGGCTTCAATAGCGACGCTCTGGACTAGGTTGTCGGCGAGGCCATCCTCCCTTGTGTGAGTGGTCCAAACATCGTCTCCTTTGTCGGCTGTGCCTTTGTCATCTAGGACGCTGAGTCCGGTTATCGTACCGATCCATGCTTGCCCGGCGCTATCGATAGCCAGGGCAACGACGGTATCGGAAGCGAGCCCATCCGAGGTGCCGAATGTGGTCCACTGATCGCCGTCGAAGACGCTGACGCCTCCGCCGGCTGTGCCTAACCAGACTCGATCGTCATTTCCGACTGCTACAGCGACAACGGAATTCGATGCCAGACCCGAGTTTCGCGTGTTGTAGGTGACCCAACGCCCGGACTGCGCCTGTGCGGCCAGAGACGGTTGTCCCGTCAGGCCGATCGTGAACAGGAGCAGTACGAGGAGCAGGCCCCCAGGAATAGAAATCGATTTACGCATCGGGTTCTCCCTTTATCTTACTGTGTTATCCCCGGCGCCCTGAACCAGACAGCCGGGCGCGATAGCTCTACGCATTGCTGGAGAGGAAGTGCGCTCGCAGACTGCCTGGCCGGGCATCCGAGATCAGCTCGTACTTGGCGGGGTTGGCGCCTCGCGGGGCTTGCCGAAGCGAGCCCCGCGAGCGGGTGGTGGCTTGTGAGATTAGTTAAATGGCCATAGGACACCAAAGATGTCCCAGCTCGTAGTCGGGAGGTTGCGATTGTCGCCCCACACGGCCAGATGTCGCTCCATGTCCGGGTCGTAGGCTAGGCCAGATGACGCTTGGTCGCCCGATGTGGAGACGAAGGAGAAAGCCCCAGCTCGTGGGTTCCCCGCCAGATCGATCTGTTGCCCAATCAGGTCCAAAGCAGACTCAGGCCCATTACGGTTGTCGCACCAGATTACCAAGAACTCCCCTTCCTCAATGTCGAATGAGAGAGACGGTGCAAACTGGTTGCTCTCATTGTCGACAAGAGCGTCACTCTCGGCGCCGATTCGGTTAGGGGGCTTGATCCGCTGTCCAAAGAGGTTAAAGCTCTCGGGATCACGGTTGTCTCGCCACATCACCAGGAACTCCTGGCTGGCCGAGTTGAACGCCACCGCCGGGTCACGCTGGTCGGCTGGTGCGGTAGAGACAGAGAAGGAGCCACCCTTCTTTGATCCGGATGGACGAAGCAGTTGACCAAAGATGTCCAGACCGGTGGCGATCGCGTTCCGGCTGTCGGACCAGATCACCAAGAACTCTTCGCGGTCCTCGCGGAATGCCAGGCGAGGCTGTCGCTGGTTGGCCGGGGCGGTGATGACTGGGAATTCGGAGCTGTCAGGGCCGCCGGTGGGCGAAAAGAAACGCCCGAACAGGTCGTGGCCTGTGAAGGCAGCGTTGCGGTCGTCATCCCACATGACGAGATAGCGGTCGCGGCCTGGGTCGTAGGCGACGGCCGGCCAGTCTTGCCGGCCGCGAGCCTGCGTGATGGTAATGATCGATGACACCGTGCGCCCTTGCTCTGATAACCGCTGGGCGAAGATGTCGTCGCCGTTACCCCAGACGATCATGTACTCTTGCCTCGTGGGGTTGTAGGTGAGCTGTGGGTGTAACTGCCTGCCTGGTGAGGTGATAACGCCGAAGCCTTCGCGGCCTTCATCCTGCGCATGCGGCGCGGCGAAGACAACGCTCACGCCCGTTGCTAACAGTATCACTAGGACTACGCTCGTCAGAATCAATCCTCTTCTTTTCATCGTCCTGTTTCCCTCCTTATTCTGTCTGAAAGATCTCTACGGCGTTCTACTTGCGTAACCGTTCAGGTAGTGGAGACCCTTGCGAAGGTTTGCCAATCGCATTCGGGTTGAGGTGCCCCTCGCCAGTCGAAAATCGGCCTCTTGCCAAGGCTCCTACTAACCTTCGTAAGGGTGGCTGAACGCTTACCTACTTGATACGGTTGCCTACATCTGTGCAATACGCTACCTCCTACAGGGGTCATTCTCAGTAAATCCCACTGCTGGATTGTCATCCAGCAGGAGCGGTCTGCCCCCACTGAGTCTAGGGAGCACACGCACTCAGTGTCACGTCGTCCAGGAAAATCTCGTTGGCTTGTTGCGTTTCGAAATCAAAGTACAGCAGAACTGTCTGACCAGCGAAAGTTGAGAGGTTGACTGCGTGCGTCCTGGAGACCCAGCGGTCTTTGATATCGTCCACACCGTCGATGTGGACAACCTGGAGCACCTGTTGGCCGGTGTCCCGGATTTCGACACTCATCGTGGTCGGACCGGGGTAGACTCGCCGTCCGTACACCTGATAGGCAAGACTGGTCTCTGCTCTCTCCAGGTCGACGGTGACCGCTTGATAGAGGCGGTCCTCACTTAAGGACTCGCCCCCAAACCATGCAGCTCGTTGTCCCGCCGGCGGACTCCCAACCGGTAGATTGTCGGAGATCAGTTCTCCTGCGTGCCGGCCCTCTTGCAGCCACGGCGGCGCCTCACCCTCATCGCCGATCTCGAAACTCCCATTCCCGATCTCGCACCGATCCGTGCTGGGCGTAGCAGTTATCTCGGGTGTGGACGTCGCCGTCGGTGAAGCCACCGTCGACGTGGCCGTCGGGGTGGTGCTAGAGAGTGTGGCCGTGGCCGTAGCCGTAGCCGTCAGCGTAGCTGTGGGGGTGGCGGTGCGGGTCGCTGTGGGTTGCTGAGATGGCTCGCTGCCGCTACGCAGGACGAGAGGGAGATAGGCGAAGAAATCTTCCTCGGGCTGGCTCGCAGCAACGGCTGCCGGCCGGCGATCACCACTGATCATGTCTTGACGCGCCATCACATCAGCGGTGACCCCCTCGCCAGGGGTGCTACCTACTGTGAATACTGTTTGGGCGATGAGGAAAGTCAGCCCCATCCATATAGTGAGTGGCTGTCTCATTGGTCTGTATGCAGTTCTACGACTTCGGGTAACTGATCAGCTTCGTTGACCCACTTGCGCACTTTCGCCAGCGTGGGCGGGCGTCGTGTGAATTGGTTGGCGATGTTGACCTTCATGATCTTACTGTACAGACTCTCCGGGCGGCTGTGGGCTAGCTTATGTATGGAATCGGCGCCGGCTGCCTCTAGCAGTTCGAGATATACGCCACCGATGCCAACGATCCGCAGTAGGTCGGCCCGCTTGATGAGTTGCACAAGGGTGACAGAGTCGGTGCTGATCTGACTGACCAGCAGCTCCTGGCCTTCCCGCGTACCTGCGACGGTGAGGAGGTGATTCGTTGTTGTTAATCCAAGCTCCTTGAACTCGGCAGCCAACTTCGGGCTGACACCCTTCAATTTCGAAAGCGGTGTGGGCATACCCCGTCCTTTCCAACCTCTCAATACTACTATACCACATCATGGGCATTGTTTGGTTAGAGATTAGAAAGAACTTGGTTGAGTCTGGTTAGGGTTTGTCAAGACAGGAAGGATTCAGTTGGATTTGGTTCGTGAAGTGGTTGGTGGAGCTGGCGCTAGACCAAAGTGGGCTCGGCCGGCTTGCTGGAGAACAGATACCCGACTCCTCGGACATTGAGGATATACTGAGGGTCGGCGGGCTGCGGCTCTAGTTTCTGGCGCAGGGTGTGCACATAGTATTTCATCAGGTTGCGGGCTTCCCATTCGTCCGCTTCGTACCCTTGTACTTCTTTGACGAGCTTACGGTACTCTTGGACTTGGCCGGCATGGTGCACGAGGTGTGTGAGCAAATCGAACTCGGTTGGGGTTAGATCTACCCACTTCCCATTCTGACGTACCCTGCGCCTGTCGCGATCGATGATCAGATGGCGTGCCTGTTGGCTTGCCTGCCCGTTTACGCCGTTAGCTTGGTGAGGTACGGAGGTGGCATGCTGTGTATTGACAAGTTGCTCTTCACCTGCAAGGTGAATGAGGTCCCTTACTCTGGCCAGCAGGAGTTGGTCGCGCCTGGCACGTTGGGCCTTTGCGGCGCCCTGCACCACGCTGTGCTTCAGCTCTTCGGCCTCCACTGGGTTAACCAAGTAGTCGTGCGCTCCGCAGCGCACCGCGATGATGGCAGAAGTCGCGGAGGGATGTGCCGTTAATAATGTGATTGAGGTCTCCGGACTGTTTTCGCGCACGCGTTTCATCAAATCTATTCGAGCGAGACCTTCATCTCCAAGATCCAATAACACGACGTCATATACGTTTTCTTCCAGCATATCGAGGGCTTCGGCACAGGCTCCGGTCGTGTGAACTCGGGAGCTTTTATTGTCTAGGATCTCGCGCAGGGTGCTGGAAATCTCACGGTCGCCATCCACAACGAGAATACGAGCTTTGTCTGACAACATTCTCCATCCTCCAGAATACAAATAGTAACTGCTCAGGCGATCGTCCTCGCATTTGCCTTGTGTAGGCACGAAGTGCCCGAGTAGTTTGACAATGTCACATTACCGCCCCACGTTGGGCGAAGGTCTCCTGACCGAGCGGCGTCCTGAGCCTGACGAAGGGCCCGTTTCGCCTCGGTCAGCGTGTGACGGGTCACGGTTGCGTGGCACCGAGATCGGA
>JAANWY010000300.1 GCA_018263655.1 Anaerolineales bacterium
TTCGACAAGCTCAGGACGTCGCTTCGATACGCTTCGCTACTCAGGCGACGTCCTGAGCTTGTCGAAGGGATGCTGTCTTGATCTAACTGGTGAAGGATTTCTGCCGAGGTGTACTAGGCACTTTTCACAGCAAGGTCAGAACACGTTGGGCGAAGGTCTCCTGACCGAGCCCATTTCGCCTCGGTCAGGAGACCTTCGGCGATCAAAGAGCCACTGTTATGTTAATGTGGCATTGTCAAGCTAGGCACTTTTCACAGCAAGGTCAGAACCCAGGCTTGCGGGAGATGAGGTATGAGCACATCAAGGGAGATTGTAGTCGCCGGAGCGACGAGGACGCCGGTCGGTCGGTTTAGGGGGACGTTATCGCAGACGCCGGCATCGGAGTTGGGCGGTGTAGTGATTCGGGCCGCGATCGAACGGGCCGGCGTCGAGTTGCAGGCTGTCGACGAGGTGCTGATGGGTCAGGTGCTACAGGCCGGCGTGGGTCAGGCGCCAGCGCGCCAGGCGGCGCTCAGTGCCGGCTTACCCGCCACCATCGGCGCGACGACGATCAACAAGGTCTGCGGCTCGGGGATCAAGACCATCATGCTGGGCTCGGCGATGATTCGCGCCGGTGGCACCGATATGGTGGTCGCCGGCGGCATGGAGAACATGAACCTTGGCCCATACTTGCTGAAGAAAGCGCGCACCGGTTACCGGCTCGGGCACGGCGAACTCATAGATGCGACGGTGCACGACGGCCTGTGGTGTGCGTGTGAAGACTGGCATATGGGCAACGCTGCCGAGTTTATGGCTGATGAATTCGACATCAGTCGCGGGGCGCAGGACGCCTTTGCTCTAGAGAGCCACTGCAAGGCCCTTCGCGCTATTGATGCGGGCCTCTTTGAAGACGAGATCACCCCTGTGACGGTGCCGCAACGTACGGAGGATCGGCTGGTGTTCGATACCGACGAAACGCCGCGGCGGGATACGTCGGCCGAGGCTTTGGCGGGATTGCGGCCGGCCTTTCAGGAGGGCGGAACGGTCACGGCCGGCAACGCGCCGGGCATCTGCGATGGGGCGGCGGCTGTTGTGATCATGGATCGCACTGTGGCCGAAGCTCAGGGTATCCAGCCGTTGGCGCGCGTTCGTGCTTACGCCCAGGCCGCGGTCGATCCGAAATGGATCTTCCGCGCCCCGGTGCACGCCATCCGCAACCTGATGGCGAAAGAAAGCACGACGATTGATGACTACGACCTCATCGAGGTCAACGAGGCCTTCGCAGCCCAGGTCCTGGCCAACGCCAAAGATCTGGAATGGGATTGGGACCGTGTCAACGTTCACGGTGGCGCCGTTGCCCTCGGTCACCCGATTGGTGCGAGTGGAACCCGCATCGTTGTAACACTTCTGTACGCCCTGCAGCAGCACGACGCGAAGACGGGGCTGGCGGCTGCATGCCTGGGCGGCGGCGAAGCGGTTGCGCTGAGCATCGAGCTTCTGTAGGTCAAACAACCATGAATGCTCTGGCCGCGTTCTTTGAACGAAATATCATCACCGTTTACTTCATCTACGGGCTCGCCTTTTTTAGCATGGGCCTGGCCGTTTGGCTGGAGTCTCGCCGGGCGTCCGAGTTCCGCATTGCGCGCGCGATGGGGTTTCTGGCCGGCTTCGGCATCACCCATGGGTTCCACGAATGGGTCGCGATGTTCCGACGGATCGATGGTCTGGTGGAAGCGGGGAGTCGCGCCGCGATCTATCTCTCCATGCTTGACCTTGGTCTACTGACCCTGTCCTTCGTCGTGCTGATCATCTTCGGTGCCCGACTGATCCATTCTGACGACAATAGCCGCGCCTTCCCTCTCGTGCTGGGGACGATACTGCTCATCGTCTGGGGCGGCAGTGTGTTCACGATGCAGCGGCTGTTCCACCCCTGCCCGGGCGACTGTCTCGCCGGCATCGACGTTATCACACGCTACACGTTGGCTGTGCCAGGGACGGCGTTGGCAGCGTGGGCGATGGTACTCGAACAGCGCGCGTTCCGGGCGCGCGGCATGTACGGTTTCGGCAGAGATTTACTCTGGGCGGCGCTGGCCATGTTTCTGTACGGCGTTGTCGGGCAGGCGTTCACACAACGCAGTTTCCTTTTCCCCTCCACCATCATCAACGCCGATCTCTTTCTTGAGCTATTCGGCATACCGGTCCAGCTCTTCCGGGCGTTTGCCGCCGGCATCATTACCATCTTCGTGATCCGTGCTCTGCGCGCTTTCGAGTTGGAGAGTCAGCAACGTCTGGCAACCGCGAATGAGGCCCGTCTGGCAGCTCAGCGCGAGGCACTGGAGACCCAGAGACGCGCTCAGGCTGAGACGGAACAACTTAACCGCGAACTCCGATTCGCCGTGCAGGACCTGTCCACGCTATTCGAGCTGTCACGCACCCTGGGCTCGACGCTGGATCGGGATGCCCTGCTGGAGCAAGCGATTGCGAAGATTGCTGATAGCGTGCCGCGGATCGACGCCGGCTTCATTCTGCTTCGAGACAAAGCAGATGGACAGTTGCAGGTCATGGCCAAGTCAGGCTGCCCACCTGAAGACACAACGGCCTCGATCGATGAGTCGCTGGTCCGACGGGCCCACAAATTGGGCGAGTACGTGGCTCAGACGGACGGTCTGGCCTATTGTGTGAACGGGCAAATTGTCTCACTTGATGATCTCGAGATACCCGAGAGGCATCTGCGCCGAGAGCCACGCGAACCCGGCCCCCGAAGGTATATCCTGGGCGCTCCACTCAAGACCCAGGGCCGCGTGGCCGGCAGCCTGGTGCTGTGCACTAGCCCAGACACCCCGCCCCTTACTAGGCGCGACATCTCTCTGACCCGCACGATTGCCAGGCAGCTGAGCATCGCCATCGAGAATGCCAATTTGTACCGCGAGGTGCAGGAGCGCGAGGCGCTGCGAGGCGAGCTGCTGCGCCAGATTGTGTCTGCGCAGGAAAAGGAGCGACGACGCATCGCCCGCGAACTCCACGACGAAACCGGACAGGCGCTGACAGCCCTGGGTTTGGGGCTGGCGGCAGCCGCCGAGAGCATGGCGTCAGACCCATCTCGTGCAGCGCAGCAACTGGCGGAGTTGCGAGCGTTGAGCGCCCAGGCAATCGAAGAGCTGCACGAACTTGTTGCAGATCTGCGACCCTCGATTCTAGATGACCTGGGGCTCGTACCGGCTCTGCGCCGGCAGATCGAGGATTTCGAATCGCGGACGGAGGTACAAGTGGAGTTCCACGTGGAAGGCCGGCGTCGACGTATGAGGCCCGAGATAGAGACGGTGCTGTTTCGCATCGCCCAGGAAGCCCTAACGAATATCGCCAAGCACGCCTCAGCGGGGGCAGCCACAGTTGGGCTGGCTTACGCCGACGGGTCAGTTCAGCTCACCGTTCGAGACGATGGTCGAGGATTTGATCCCGAAAAAGTGCTCGGTGGTGATTCGGAACGTCGTCGGGCCTGGGGCTTGCTGGGTATCCAGGAGCGCGTGGCATTGGTCGGGGGCACCTGTCAGATCAGTTCACAGCCTGGCACGGGGACAACCATCCACGTCGATATCCCCTTGAGCCAGGAAGGAGATTCGTAACGAGTTGCAGAAGGGGAGTTGCTGATGTCGAACGCTTCGACCAATCTTA
>JAANWY010000301.1 GCA_018263655.1 Anaerolineales bacterium
TTTCTCAAACTCAGACCGAACTAATCGAAACAAACCGCTTGCCGATAGGTGTTTCCGTATCTTCATGCTACAATTCCTCCGGGAAACGCAGAAAGCTGGCTATTCTCACCAATGTCGAGTCCCTTGCGGCCTAATTGTAAGCCCAATGTTTACGAAAACCAAAATGCGAAACCCCCTATTTACCCCCATTTTCAGCCATAGCGGGAATTGCTGACCGCCGGCCTTCCACGGCGACTACCGCCGGCCTTCCACCGATTCTTCGATTGACGACATCGTATCGCTTGTAGGTTCCTTCTCCCGCATGCGTTCACCTATCCACGTCAGCCACTCGTCGGACGGCAAGGAATAGGGGCGGAATTTCTCCATGCGAACTTCTTCCTCGCTGTAGAACAAGGCGCGATACGGTCCCAGCTTGCTCGCCGCCGGCACGTCGATCAAGTTGGCCGAGTCCTCGGCGCTCATCTGGAAGGCGACGCGCATCTCGAACTCGCGCAGGGAGCGGCGGTCCAGCGTGCGCGTCAGGTTGGTGTAGGCGTTGCACCACACCAGCGTGTGCACGCCCAGGTCCGGGCCTTCCTGCAAGATGGTGGCGAACTGCTGTGCAGGGCTCACGGGCGCCGGCTCATCGTCGTAGCCGAAGGACGAGAGCCCAAAGTCGTCTTCCTGGCGTAGATCGCGGGCGCGGTGCAGGCCGTAGACGAAGAGGTAGATGGCCGGCTTCTCCAGTAGCGACGCCTCCGGTTCTTCCAGCCGCTCATCTACCTCACCGGCAATCTCGGCGATGATGTCGGGGAGTTTCCGGCGCCGGCCACGCTGCACCGTGTGCGGAAGTAGCTCACCCAGGCGCGGGAAGAGTCTGGCGTAGGGGGCATCGACTGAGCTAAAATCGATCACGTAGAAGTGGGTACCCCCTCCCCGGCCCTCCCCCTGTGAGGGGGAGGGTGGATGTTGCGCGGCCAGGCTCACCATCGCAGTGGACAACATCCCCATCGCGGCTTCGTCGTTCTGGCCGACGATGAGCAGGTTGCTGCCGGTCTGCCGGCGGAAGTGGGCGACGGTGGGGTCCTTGATGGCGATGGGCTCGCCCAGCCAGGCCGGAATACGGCGGGAGGGCGCCGGCCAACTTGGCGTCTCCAGCAAGTCCTGCAACAGTCGGTTCTTGCGCACCTCAGCCGGCGCGTTGCCCTCGAAGACGATCTGCGGCTGTGGCGGCTGGTATCCATTCTGTTCGGCCAAGTCCCGCACCTCGGCCACGTAGCGGTCGCGTTTGTCGTCGGGCAGCCACGCCACCTGAAACGGGTTGTTGCCCTCCACCAGGCCGTTGGCGTCGTTGTAGATGGCCTCGCCGGGACGCGAGAGGAGCCGCGCCGCCGGATTGTCGTCAGCCAGGATCAGGCGAGAGTCGGCCTCGCTGCACTGCAGCGCGATGCGCACCGCCATCTGATCGATGGTGCTGCGCGACAGGGTGTAGGTGCCCGACAGGGTCTGCGAGCCCAAGAGGACGTGGATGCCGAAGGCGCGGCCCTGGCGCACCAGCCGATCCAGTACCTGCGATGCCTGGGTGGCAACGCGGTCGTCCTCGGTGAAGAACTCCTGGAATTCGTCTACCAGTAGCAGAATGCGCGGCATGGTTTGATCCGTGCGTTGCCGATAGTCGGCGATGTGGTCCACGCCGGCTCCACGGAACAGGTCGCCCCGCTGCTTGAGTTCGGCGTCCAGGCCCTCCAACACGCTCAGGCCGAATTCGCGCTCGCTCTCGATGGCGACCACGCGGGCGTGGGGCAGCTCGTTGGTGGCATAGGTTTTGAACTCCACGCCCTTCTTGAAGTCGATGAGGTAGAGTTCCACTTCTTCGGGGCTGTAGCTGAGGGCCAGGTTGGTGATCAGGGCGTGGAGCAGGGTGGACTTGCCGGCGCCCGTCTTGCCACCGACCAGAGCATGCTGCGCTGTTCCGTGACCCAAATCCAGATACTGCTGCCGGCGCGCGCCGGACAATCCCAGCGGTGCCCGCAGACCGTCGTCGCTTGTCTCCGTCCACCACACGTCTTTCGCTGGGGCAATTCGCTCGAAGGGCACTTCCACACGGCCGGCTTCTGCGGCTGCCTTGCCGACGGTGCTCACGATGTGGTCGAAGAGCTCGGCGTCGGGCGGCGTGTCCAGTTCCAGGGTGCAATCGCGGAAGTCGTCGTCCTCCCAGACGAAGCGCTCGCCATTCCAGGCGATGACGGTGGACGTTCGCTCCAGGTCGTCAAGGTTGAAGCCGTGGGGCAGTGGCTGTTGGGTATCCACGGTGATGAGCGTGTAAACGCCGCAGCGCGGGCCGTTTTGGGCGATGCTGACCAGCCGGCGGGCGGCGGTGTCGGTGAAGTTGACGGGGAAGTTGAGCACGGTGAGCGCGCGGTAGGGTTCGGCCAGCTCGCCGGCTTGGGCGTTGTACGCCTCGATGGTGGCGTACTCGTTGCGCAGGTATTTCTGGATGACGTTCTCCATGTGTTCGGATAGGTCCGCCAGGCGCTGTTCGATGTGGCGCGGCTCGGTCCAGGCGCGGCTGGTAACCAGCGCTTCGTCGTGGTCGGCCAGGTGCATGAAGGCGGCCACATTCTGCCCCAGGCCAACGGGGTCGATGAAGGTGAAGCGCAGCTTGCCTGGCGCCGTCATGGCTAGCAGGCGCAGCATGATGGATTGGATGGCCTGGACGGCGGTGGGTTTGGATGGGCCGGCAGCTTTGAACAGCACGTTGT
>JAANWY010000302.1 GCA_018263655.1 Anaerolineales bacterium
TTCTCAATATATGGGGGGACATGTACGACGATTTGGTAAATCGTCGGGTCGAAATACCATTTCGACCTACATAGCCCTGAAATATTGAGATGATACACTATCGTCTTGCTTGACACCGACATCGTGTCTTTCATATTTAAGGGTGATACTCGCGCCGAGTTGTATGCCGCTCGTCACTCTATCAATGGGCCGCTATCCGTCAATAGGGGTTCTCGTCGCATACAGCAGCTAGAGAATACGCTTGCGACAACGTATGCAGTATTACCGTTCGATATTGTCGTGTGCCAATTGTGGGGTAAGGTGAGGGCAGAACGCCGTGCAATTGGCAGACCGATCTCGCCTCAAGATGCATGGATAGCCGCGACAGCATTGCAATACGACATTCCACTGATGACCCACAACCCTGATGATTTTGAAAACATTCAAGACCCTGAGGTGATAACGGTTGCTCCATAACCCCCACGCAACCGGAGCGGAGGCGAGAGCCGCGATTCGCGCCGGCCAGTGGACCGGACCCACCGCCGGCCTGGCCCCGGGCTACACCCAGGCCAACCTGACGATCCTGCCCGAGGCCGACGCCTTCGATTTCCTGCGCTTCTGTGTCCGCAACCCGAAGCCCTGCCCAATGTTGGACGTCACCGATCCTGGCTCGCCCCATCCCGATCCAGCGTGGGCCGAAGGCGCCGATCTGCGGACGGACGCGCCCCGCTACCGCGTCTTTGAGCGAGGAGAACTGGTCGACGAGCCAACTGACCTGCTCGACTGGTGGCGCGACGACCTGGTGACGTTCCTGCTGGGGTGTAGCTTTACGTTCGAACGAGCATTGTTGGCCGCCGGCGTGCCAGTGCGCCACTTGGAGTATGGCTGCAACGTGTCGATGTACCGCACTACGCGGCAGTGCCGGCCAGCCGGCCGATTTCACGGCCCGCTCGTCGTCACTATGCGACCGATCCCGGGCAACCTGGTGGCTCGGGCAGTGCAGGTCACCTCGCGCTACCCCTCGGTCCACGGCGCTCCCGTCCACATAGGCGATCCGGCGGCGTTGGGCATCGTCGACCTGGCACAGCCCGACTACGGCGATCCGGTGCCGGTGGAGGCCGGCGAGGTACCCGTCTTCTGGGCCTGCGGCGTCACCCCCCAGGCCGTGGCCCTGGAAAGCCGCGTTCCTCTCATGATCACCCACACGCCGGGGCACATGTTCGTGACGGATCGGCTGGACGAGGAATTGGCTGGGAGATGAGAAACGAGAAATGAGAGACCTTTAGGGTTTCTGAAACCCTAAAGGTCTCTCGCAACGAGGCGAGAGACACGACAATGCGCATCGGAATCGACATCGGCGGTACCTTCACGGACTTTGTGATCTTCGACGAAGAAGCCGGCACGTTTGAGACCTACAAGACGTTATCCACACCTTATGACCCGGCCGAGGCCGTGCTAAGCGGCCTGGAACGGGTATCGAGCACCGTCGTCAGCAACGTCACCCAATCCCCAATACCCAATCTCAGCATCGTCCACGGCTCCACGGTAGCGACCAACGCGCTGCTGGAGCGCAAAGGGGCTCGCACGGCACTGATCACGACCCGGGGCTTCCGCGACGTTCTGGCCATCGGCCGGCAAACGCGCACCGACATCTACGACTTCTTCGCCGACCGCCCCGAACCGCTGGTGCCCGCCGAGCGCCGGCTAGAAATCACCGAGCGCGTCGATCACAGAGGCAACATCCTCACGCCGCTTGACACAGCTGAACTGCTCGAAATCGTCGAGCAACTGGAGGCACTGAACGTCGACTCCGTCGCCGTGTCACTGCTATTCTCTTTCTTGCATCCGGATCATGAACGCATCATTACGGAGCGCCTGCGCGAGGCCGGCTTCTTCGTGTCACCCTCCAGTGAAATCCTCCCCGAATTCCGCGAGTATGAGCGCACCAGCACCACCGTGATCAACGCCTACGTCTCGCCCATCATGGACGGCTACCTGGGTCGGCTGGAAGCCGAACTCGACGCCGAAGACTTCCGCATCATGCAGTCTAACGGCGGCAGCATCCGCGCTGAGCAAGCTCGGGCCGAGGCTGTGCGGTCGATCCTATCGGGGCCGGCCGGCGGTGTCGTCGGCGCTCAGCACGTGGCAGCCGAGGCCGGCTTTGAGCGCGTGATCACCTTCGACATGGGCGGTACTTCCACTGACGTCTCGCTGTGCGACGGCCATATCCATGTGACCGCCGAGGGCGAAATCGGCGGCCTGCCCATTCGCATCCCGTACATCGACATCCATACCGTTGGTTCCGGCGGCGGCTCCACTGCCTATGTGGACGCCGGCGGCGCCCTGCGCGTCGGCCCGCAGAGCGCTGGCGCCGATCCTGGCCCGGTGTGCTATGGTATGGGAGGCACACAGCCCACTGTTACTGACGCCAACCTGGTCCTGGGCCGGCTCGCGCCCGATTACTTCCTGGACGGGCGCATGGACCTGGTCGCAGGCGAGGCATACCAGGCACTAACCGAGCTTGCCGAAGAGGCCAGCTTGACGCCACAGCAAGGCCTCGACGCTGCCCAAACGGCCGCCCTGGGTGTGATCCAGGTCGTGAACGCTCACATGGAACGCGCGCTGCGCGTCATCTCGGTGGAGCGAGGACACGATCCTGGCGACTTCACCCTGGTCTCGTTCGGCGGGGCCGGCGGTCTCCACGCCTGCGATCTGGCGCGGGCGCTGGGTATCCCACGCGTCCTGGTGCCGCCCGGCGCATCCACGCTGTCGGCCTTCGGCATGCTGACAGCCGATGTGATCAAAGACTACGTGCAAACGGTGATGCTGCCCGGTGATACTCCGCACGACGAACTCAAACGACGAATCACCCCTCTGGTCGAGCGCGGCCGCGGAGAGATCCTGGCACAGGGCGTCCCCGCCGAAGAGATTGAGTTGCACCGCGAACTCGACATGCGCTACGTGGGTCAATCCTACGAGCTAACGATTCCGCTGAGCCAGAATATCAACGAAGCCTTTCATCCCACTCACTTTCAGGCCTACGGCTACAGCGAGCCGTCGGCGCCGGTGGAGATCGTCAACCTGCGACTCCGCGCCGTGGGTGGCGTGCCGCGGCCGGCGCTCCCCCACGAACCCCTCGGCTCCGCCGATTCATCCACCGCCTATCTGGACCATCGGCCCGTCGTCCTCACCGACGGCATCGCCGATGTCCCATTCTACCGGGGAGAACGCCTGCGGCCAGGCCACGAGATCGAAGGGCCGGCGATAATCGTGCAGAAGGACACGACAACCTTTCTGTCCACAAATGACGACGCCGAAGTGGATGGCGGTTACAATCTGATCATCGACGTGAAACGTGGCGTAATGCGTGATGCGTGATGGGGTGATTCTACGGATCACGCGCCTGTGGTCAGGCCGGCTGTGGGTGTGTGCAATCTTCGCGTACAAGCCCGTTGGGTGACGAGCCTGGCGGGCTGTTTTTGTATGAGAACGCGGATTCCTCGGATGGACGGATTGCTAAAGCAGGCCGCGGCAGACGTGTATGCCGGCGTACAGTCTGCGGTCAAACTCGTCCATGGAAATCATCATAGCGAGTTGTACCAGTCGCAAAGTCGCCGGCACTGAAAAGCTGTGTGAATCGAGCCATCTACAACACCTTGGTAACAATCGTACTAATGGCATCTTCACCTTGACCGATGGCCGGCATCAGTTCTTCTAGTGATTCGGCTGCTCCTAACAGATTTCCCTCACGAACAGCCACCCACTGGCCGCGATACTCGTTCGCATGTTCACGCAACCACGCTTCGAAGCGTCGAGCCCCTTGGCACGTGGTAGGCGCGTGACTCGCGCGACGGGAGGAGCTAGCACCTGAGCAGCGCGTTGAACCCGCTCGTGATCAGGGAACAGGTCGCCGCCCAGTTGAGCCAGCTCGATTGCCAGCCTTGCCATCTCCTGGTACAAGGCCAGATCAATCGCCTTGAGAAGCTCTTCCGGGATGCGAGTGGACCAATCGGCCGCTCTGACCAGTTCCACGAACGTTCGACGATCACCAGCCCGTGCGCTCTCCTCCATTGCATCAGCAAGGTCGACGTCGTAAACTGTCGGATGGGTTGTCTGCATGGAGCCCTCCTTTGGCCGCAGGAATCTATCCACTATTATGCCCAATGGGTAGGAGTAGTCAAATTCTCGCTACAGCATGAACAGCGAATGGGTCACGATCGAAATCTGCCGCGCCCGCCAGGCAGAAATCAGAGAAGGCGTGCGAAAACTCTTCCCCATCCGATTGGAATTCTCTGAAGGTTGATGTATCATTGAGTGAATGAGCAAAGCAGTACGCAGTAGGCAATCCCATGTATGACCCAATCCGACTCGAAGTCTTCAAACACTTGCTCTCCTCCGTCGCCGAAGAAATGGGCATGGTGCTGCGGCGCACCGGCTACTCGCCCAACATCAAGGAACGGCGAGATTTCTCGTGCGCCCTCTTCGACGCAGAAGGTCGCATGATCGCTCAGGCGGCCCACATTCCGGTGCATCTGGGCGCGATGCCCATCTCGGTCCACGAAGCCGTGCAGGCCCTGAACTTCGCCCCCGGGGATGTTGTCATTCTGAATGACCCGTTCCATGGCGGAACCCACCTGCCGGACATCACCCTTATCACCCCGATCTTTATTGGCAACGGGCTAGAGCAGCAGCTTTTCGGTTTCAGTGCCAATCGCGCTCACCACTCGGATGTCGGTGGCATGGCGCCGGGCTCGATGCCGCTGTCCCAGGAGCTGTATCAGGAAGGCGTCATCATCCCGCCACTGAAATTGGCCGAAGCCGGCCACCTCAACCAGGGCCTGCTGGACCTGCTCCTCGCCAACGTCCGCACGCCGGAAGAGCGCGCCGGCGACCTGCGCGCCCAGATGGCGGCCAACCGCAAAGGCGCCGAGCGCATGCAGGAACTCGTCAGCAAGTACGGGCAAGACGACGTCGAGCATTACATGGCCGGCCTCCTCAGCTACGCCGAACGCATGACGCGGCGCCTCATCGCCGACCTGCCCGACGGCACCTACACCTTCCGCGATCAGATGGACGACGACGGCGTCGACCCCGAGCCGGCCGAGATCGCCGTCGCCATTACCATCGCCGGCGACGAAGCCACCATCGACTTCACCGGCACGTCGCCCCAGCGCAAGGGCAGCATCAACGCCGTCTACGCCATTACTCTCTCGGCCACCTACTACGTATTCAGGTCGCTCATCGGTCTGGATATTCCGTCCAATAGCGGCTGTCTGGAGCCGCTCTCCGTCATCGCGCCGGAGGGCACGTTGGTGAATGCGCGCCCGCCAGCCGCCGTGGCCGGTGGCAACGTCGAAACCTCGCAGCGCATCACCGACGTGCTGCTGGGCGCATTGGCTCAGGCGCGACCCGAGGGGGTGCCGGCGGCCAGCCAGGGCACCATGAACAACTTCACCGTCGGCGGCTGGGACCCGGAACACGAGCGGCCATACGCTTACTACGAGACCATCGGCGGCGGCATGGGGGCTCGGCCCGGCAAGGACGGCGTCGACGCCATTCACACTCACATGACCAACACCATGAACACACCAATTGAGGCCTTGGAGTACACGTACCCGCTC
>JAANWY010000303.1 GCA_018263655.1 Anaerolineales bacterium
ACCGGCTGATCGAAGACCTACTGGACGCCGCCCGAATCGAGGCCGGCGCCCTCAAGCTGAAGATGTCTTACGTACAGCTCGACGTGCGTGGCTGGATCAAGGGTGACAGTCGTCTGCTGGGTCGCATAGGTAATGGCGATTTCCGCCGGCTCCTCCTCTTCGGCCAGCGCTTCTTCTGCTGGCGCGGCTGGCTCCTCCTCGGCCGGCGCTTCCTCTGCGGCCGGGGGCGCTGCCGGCGCTGCACAGGCGACGGCGAGTAACAGAATGACGGTGAGCAACATGAGTGGGCGGAACCAAGATTGCTGCTTGAGCATCTGCTGCTTGAGCATCTATTCTCTCCTTCCTTTGCACATGGTGGCCGGGGGTGGCCATGAGGTGAAAGTGTTGTTAGAGCGTTCTAAGAGCGAAACGCGATTGCTATTATAGCACAAATCTCTGCTGCGTCAACTTCGGCACCCTGGTGTTTCCCCATAACTTGGATGTCAAGTTGTGTCACTTGTGAACAGCAATCAGCAATTCCCGTTATGGCGTTCATATGTGCCCGTGACTGACTCCCTGGCACTGTTTTGCGTGCACCATTATGCCGACGGGGGTGGGAGAGAGTCGATTTTTCGATCGGGCCGGCCTTCAAAATCGATGAAACGATAGCCCATACCTCGTTCGGTGAGGATGTACTTCGGGTCCGAGGAGTCCTCTTCGATCTTCTGGCGCAGGTACGTGATGTAGAGCCGCACGTAGTGGTCGGCGTCGCTGTATTCCGGCCCCCAGACTTTCGAAAGCAGGATATTGTGGCTCATGACCCAGCCGGCGTTGCTCACCAGGTGGTACAGAAGCCGCCATTCGGTGGGCCGCAGCTTCACCCGCTCGCCGCGCACGATGACTTCGCGGCGAGCGAAGTCGATGGATAGGTCATCGTCGACCTCGATGATGGACTGCCCCACCCGTGGCGTCATCTCGGCTCGGCGCAGGACGGCCTTGATGCGGCCGGCTAGTTCCCGGGGGCTGAACGGCTTGCCCAGGTAGTCGTCGGCGCCTAGCTCCAACCCCCGAACCCGATCCTCCTCATCCGCCCGCACGGTCAGCATGATGACGGGGACGTCTGAGAAATCCCGAATCTCGCGGAGCGTCTCGAAGCCATCCATGTTCGGCATCATCACATCCAGGATGACGACGTCCGGGATCTCCTCGCGGACCTTGGTCNGTGCATCGAGGCCGTCGGAGGCTTCGATGACTCGGCAGCCTTCAATCTCCAGGTTCATCCGAATGAAGCGCACCATGCGGGGCTCGTCGTCTACGACCAGTATTAGTTTATCTTTCAATGAAGTCATTGTATTAAACCGTCCACTCAATTCCCTTTGCCCCCGCAGTTGAGAAATCTGGAAAAGATGGGGGTGTGGGGGCGGCCGCCCCCACACCCCCATCTTTTCCGCATATTCCTTCTAACCCTCGCCGTTCTTCGGCAGCGCGAAGTAGAACGTTGCGCCCTGTCCAGGGGTACTGTCTACCTCTATCGCGCCACCATGTGCCTCGACGATGGCTTTGCTGAGATAAAGACCCAGGCCGGCCCCCGGTGTCGTATTTTGTGCAATCGTGCCTCGGGAGAATCTCTCGAACAAGTGGCGTTGTTCGTCCAGGGAGATACCCGGCCCCTCGTCGGATACCGAGACCACCACATGCTGGGGCTCGACGCGCCCGGTGACACGAATGAGACTGTCGGCCGGCGAGTACTTGACGGCGTTGTTCAGCAGATTGCGCAGCACCTGGCGCAGGCGCTCCGAGTCACCCGGAGCGGTTGGGAACTCGGGCGGGAAATCCACAGCGAACATGTAGTCGCGTTCGAGTGGCCGCATAGCGTCGACTGTCGACTCGACGATTTCGTCGAGCTGTACGTAAGACATCTTCAGCTTGAGGGCGCCGGCCTCGATTCGGGCGGCGTCCAGTAGGTCTTCGATCAGCCGGTTCAGCCGGCCGCTCTCCTCGCGGATCACGGCCAGGCACTCATCCGTCGTCTCTGAATCCCACCGGACGTCTTCGCGGGCCAAGGTTTCGGCGTAGCCAGTGATCAGCGCAAGCGGTGTCTTCAACTCATGCGAAATCACTGAAACGAACGTGCGCTTGAGGTCCTCGGCTTCCTTGAAACGTGTGACATCCTGGAAGTTGACGACGACGCTGAAGAGCTGGCCGGAGTTGTCATAGAGTGGGGAGAGTGTGATGCCGGCGTACGGCCCCTGGGTGTTATCTCGCCGAATCAGCCAACCTTCGAGGTGGCGCGGCCGCTCACCGCCGTTTTGTTTGCTAGTTGGGATCTTTGGGGCCGGTATGGTGTTTCCGCTGTCGTCAACCACGTTGATGATCTGACTCGCCAATTGCCCGGCTGCCTCCTCGGCCGGCCAGCCCGTCATTGTCTCCAGAGCGCGGTTGAACAGGCGAATGTAGCCATCCGGGTCTAAGATCGCCACACCCTCTTCCGTGTGAGAGACAAGCGTCTGAAGTTGCCGGCGCTCTTCGAGGACTTGTTGGAAGAGTTGTGCGTTGCGCACGGCGACAGCCGCGATGGCGGCGAAATCGGCCAGGAGCTGGCGGTCGGTCACGGTGAATTGGGCTTCGAGGCCGCGGAAGATGAAGATGACGCCGATGAGGTCGCCGGCGATGGTCAGCGGCATAGCGACAGCGTCCCCCATCTGTAAATCGATGGAGGACGCGATGGCCGCCAGCCGGCGCTGCAGCTGCGGCCGCATCTGATGGACTGGGCCACCTTCGAAGACGTCCGATGGGATGTCTTGAAGCAGCGGCGCAAAACGACGCAGCGTGTCGCGCTCAACACCGTAGCTGGCAACGATGCCGAAGGTGTCATCCGAGCGGCGCAGGGCGATGAGGCCGGCTTGGCCTGTGAGCAGCGAGACGGCGTGCTCGATGACGAGGCGCAAGACGTCGTTGAGCGCCAACTGGGACGTCATAGCGCGCGCGATGCGCAGCAGATATTCGTGTTGTTGCAATCGATAGTCGGTGAATGATAGCATAGGTGAAACGTGATGCGTAAGGCGTAAAGCGTGAGTGAAACGTAAAACGTGGAGGGAACCCTTGCGAAGGTTCCGAATAGCCTTGGCAATAGATGAACTTCCAACAGGCGAAGATCCTTTACATTGAAAACCGCAGCCTAACCTTCGCAAGGGTAACTGAACGCTTACGTTTTACGTTTCACGCTTTACGCCCCCAAGTTCTGCTTAACGGTAATTATAAGTGCGTTGGCTAAACGGGTCAACGGGTCGCAGTTGCAGGCGACGCCGGCTCTGTGGTAGAATGGCCTGACTCGGCCAGTGGGGACCCTTGCGAAGGTTTGCCAAGTCGTCCTACATGTCCCCCCATATATTGAGAAGACACGTTTGCCAGTTGCATCCGGGTTGAAGTGTCCCCCGCCAGTCGAAAACTGCTCACCCTCCCGCAGGTTTGGATGCTCTTTTGCTGCAAAAATGCGTTCCGATCAGTCACTTGAGCTAATAAAGTGTTGATGCGATTCCACCCTGACTGGTTGTCTCCGGCCGCAATCACTGGCCTCCAGGGGGTATGAATTTATGAGTACGTTAAGGGGTACGACTTTATGATGACTTAGGGACTTCCAGGGAAATAAACCTCCCAAAAACGGCCTATTTCCCCTGGAAATCTTTAGGTTTTTGGGAGGTTTTAAATTCTGGAATCCCCTTACACCTCGTGAACCAAATTAGAATTGCTGTGGCAAACCTTGCGAGATTGACAGCACGGGCGAGGTATGTTATACTACTCGCCATACAAAAATGGGCAGGTATGAAGACCCCCGAGGACAACGATGATGCCTCGTCTACCTGTTCTGCTGGGATAAGTTCAGCCGGTCAACCGATGGAGGCTTTGAGCCGGCCTCGCTAGGATTATTCAGTCCTAGTGCAGCGTCGGCGTTTGTCTTTTCTCCTCGCTCATGTCCTCAAGACCTGTTGACCAAAGGCCTCTACTCACCCAGACAGGGCGGGCGTGAGCAAGATGGGCCATCGAGCAGTACGCCATTGCTGGTCACAATTCAACATCACTAACAAGGAGGAAAACCATGACGCGTCGAAACCCATCACAGGTCGCTATCCTGATCTTACTGGCCTGCTTAAGTATCCTCTACCTTGCCGGCTGCGTAGCGCCGGCCGCACCAACAGCCGCACCAGCAGAGCCTGAGGGGGAAGAGGCAGGCGAAGTCTTCAAAATCGGCTTTCTGGCCGCCGTCACCGGCCCGGCCGCCTTCCTGGGAGAGCCGGAGCGCGACGCAGCACAGATGGTACAAGAACAGATAGACGAGCAAGGCGGCATCGTCGATGCAGACGGTGTGCGCCACGACGTCGAAATCATCATGTACGACACCCAGGGCAGCGGCGATGCGGCCATCCCTCTGGCCAAGAAGCTCATCGACGATGATCGAGTCGTCGCCATCGTAGGCGCCACGCGGAGCCCGGTGGCCGTGGCGCTAGTGCCCATCCTACAAGAAGCCGAAATCCCCTTGATCTCCATGGGGTCCAGTAGCGCCATCGTCGAACCTGTGTCCGAGCGCTACTGGGTGTTCAAGACACCACAGAGCAACAAGCACACGGCCCCCTGGCAGGTGCGTTACGTCAAGGCCAAGGGTCTGACCAAAGTGGTCAGTCTCTACGTCAACAATGCCTACGGTGAAGATGGTCGCAACGCCGTCCGAGACGCGGCCGAGGCCGAGGGCGTCGACATCGTCCTGGAGGAGACCTTCGAGGCCACGGACACTGACATGACGGCCCAGTTGACCAAGATCAAAGCCAGTGACGCCGAGGCGCTGTTGGTGACAGCTATCCCGCCAGGCGCCTCCATCATCACCAAGCAGTTCCGCGAGCTAGGGTTGGAGATTCCGTTGGTCCACAACCACGGCATTGGGATGAAGCCCTTCATCACGCTGGCCGGCGCGGAGAACGCCGAAGGTGTGGTGTTCCCTATCGGCAAGCTGGTGGCCGCTGACGCACTGGACGACAGCGAACCACAAAAAGATGTCTTGCTCGACTTCATCGAGGACTACGAGACATATACCGGCAACCCGGCCAGCACGTTTGCCGGCCACGCCTGGGATGGGCTACAGTTGGTCTTCAAAGCCCTGGAGACCCTGCCCGCCGGCCTGTCCCTGGAACAACAACGCGCCCACATCCGCGACGCTGTCGAGAACACAGATGGCTTTGCCGGAACTGGAGGGGTTTTCAACCTCTCAGCACAAGACCACGTTGGCCTGAGCCCAGACGACGTAGTGTTGGTGCGCATTGTCAATGGCGAGTGGGAGTACTTCCCACCCGAAGAGTGGTAGCTAGGTAGCTAGGTGGTTGGGTGGCTAGGTGGCTAGGTGGTTAGGTAGCTAGTAATGCTCGGCATAAATGAGTCACCAGTTGGCGTCGAGATCACGGCTAGCCCCTCGTCGGGCTCGGGATGAGCATCCTGAGTAGCGAAGCGTATCGAAGCGACGTCCTGAGCTTGACGAAGGGGGTGCGGCTCGATCCTAAGTACCGTACTATCCTGAACCCGCACCCTTCGATACGGCCTCCACTGCGTTCCGGCCTACTCAGGATGCTAGCCGTGATCTC
>JAANWY010000304.1 GCA_018263655.1 Anaerolineales bacterium
CCCCTCCGTTCTACTCCTACCTTGGCCGCGGGTTTCGGCTGGTCTCCCCCGTTGTTCTGGATCCTGGTTTCTGAGTTTCTGATTCCTGTAACGGGGGGTCTGGGGGGCAATCGGATGGGCTGTCAACGGATATTTAGCGGATTATTGGACGAAAGCGGATAAGCGGATGGAACTCTACCGCGTCCGTTCATCCGCTGTCCGCTAATCCGATACGGCGCAGCCAATCCGCTGACAGCCTATCCGCTAATCCGCTCTTCGCGCATCTTTGACCTGAGACACATGCCGGCTTATAATCTGCAATCAGAGGTGATACACATGTCGCAAACTGAGCTACAAGAACACGATTTTCCGCCCGTCCAGCAGCTTGCACGCCTAATCCGCCGGCTGAATCGCGAAGAGAAAGCACAGTTGCTCAGGCTAGTTCCCGACCTGCAAGCAATCGTCGCGGAAGAGGGTGAAATCACAGAGGAACAGGCCGACGTGATGGCTTATTTCGAGAGAAAACTTGAAGCGCTGCCCGAGCGCCGGCCCACAAAGCAAGACGATCCGTTCGTAGCCGGCCTCACCGTCGGTGAATTCTTCGCTTTGCCAGAGAAAGAACAAGCTCGCATCTGGTCAGACGTGCACAAGGAAACGGAGCAGAGGCTAAACAACGGCGAACATCCTGTTCAGGCTGATGCGGTACCTCCTCGATAAGAACTTGATCCGCTTCGCGATCGCTGGTTTATACCACGGTTCCCAGCGCCCGCTTCGACCTGTGGAGTTGGGCGCTTTATCCTTTTGGCGCAAGGTGGAACAGCGTGAGGAATCGCTGTACATCGCTGACGTGTCACACAAGATCCTGCTACAACTACCCTCGTACGACGAAGTGGCGATTTTCCTTGATTCAGCCGAAGTTTTGTTTCCAACTCGATACCACAGGCGATGGGCACGTCGGATTCGTGAATCGACCGGACTAGCTCGCGAGGATGCGGCGATGATTGCCCTTGCCAGCTTTGGCACCGACGAGGAAGGCAAGATGCTTGGAGCCCAAGCACTCGTCACCTACGATCAATCGTTGATCAACGGCTTTTCAGTCAATCACGATGTCCTTCAGCGCCGCTTCCACGCGATGACAGCACAGTTATCCGACCCCTTCCGACGCGCGGCGTTGCCTCGGGTCGTCTCTCCTGATAGACTATTGGCTGAGTGGTCAGAAGAGATCGAACAGTAGCACCGTTACCAATCTGACGTCGGCGCTGCGTGCAGGATCACTTCGGAGAACAACCATGATGTTATCAAAGCTCGGAACGAAGTTCACTCGCCAAGCCGGCATCCTCCAACTCATGGACGACCTGGGCAACGCCTTGGCCGGCGAAGAGGACATGCTCATGCTGGGCGGCGGAAACCCGGCCTACATCCCGCAGGTGCAGCAGAAACTCGTGGCCCGCATGGACCGCATGCTGGATCTGCCGGCCCATTCGAGGCGTTGGTCGGCAACTACGAAGGCCCCCAGGGTAACAAAGAGTTCAACGCCGCCCTGGCCGGCCTCCTGAATCAGCAATACGGTTGGGACATTGGCCCCGAGAATGTCGCCTTGGCCACCGGTAGCCAGACGGCCTTCTTCTACCTCTTCAACATGCTGGTCGGCGAGCTTGAGGATGGGGGGTCTGGGGGGCAAATCGGATAGTGGTCAACGGGTGGTGGATAGACGACGGTCGTTTGCGCGCCCACCGAGCCGGCAAACGCGCAATTCGTATCAA
This sequence comes from Anaerolineales bacterium, assembly GCA_018263655.1. GTDB lineage: Bacteria > Chloroflexota > Anaerolineae > Epilineales > JAANWY01 > JAANWY01. The sequence continues at coordinate 1,743 of JAANWY010000304.1, forward strand.
AGCCGCGGATTTGGGCCCAGATCTTGGAGCCAATCGGCGCAGGCGAGGTCGAGTCACAGGCACCCTTGCGAAGTTGGGTGTAACCTCGACGACGGGCCGATTCTCGACTGACGAGAGCCCTTTTCAGCCTCAGTGGGACTGGCAAACCTTCGCAAGGGTGTTTGAATGCTTACGACAAGGCTACCGCCAGCGTCTGGCCGGCTTGGAGGGCCACTGGCTCGGCCAGGGTGAGGCGTACCTCGCCACCAACCTGGGTCAGCGCCGCTGGTTCACGCTCGCCATCCACCGTGACAACCGCTGACTGGACATCGACCGCCGGCTCAAAGCGCAGCGTCTTCACCTCCAGCGAACCATACACAGGTGTGATGGTGGCCCCCTGTGCATCATCCGTCACCCTCTGGGTGAACGTCCCCCAGCCATCGCGGGCCACGAATGGCGCCCGAAAGTCCTCGGGCGTGAGCGCCGGCGCAAAGCCAATTTCTGCTGCCCCGGCGTCGTAGCCATAGCCTGACGCCGCTTCCAACAGCGCCCACGAAGCCATAGCCCGCACATAGTGGTCGCCGCACTCGATGTCGTTCCACGGGTTCTGCTTTCGGCCATCGTAGCGACGGCGTGTGGCTTCCAGGAGGCGTAAGGCCGGCGCCACCTCTCCTGCGTACAACAGCAGGCCGGCTACCTCGTACTCGATGCCGGTCCACACCTCGTCCGAGTACTGTGTGGGGATATGGGGGCGCCCACCCTTGGGCCAGGTACACATCAACAAGCCCTCATCGTCATCGGTGACGAAGACCCGCGGCTGCTGCTTGTGGTCGCGGAAGTTCGCCCGGGAATTGTAACGGAAGATGGACGCAGCGGCAGCGCGCACTCGATCCGGGTCCAGGACGTGACCCAGCCCCAAAATGTGGGCCCACCACTGCCCCAGCAAGTGGTCGGCGTGACACCCGATGCCCCAGTTCTGCTCGGGATACGTGGCCAAATCTACGTCTTGAACGTAGTACTCGCCGTTCCACAGCCGCTCGTCCAGGGCTGCTCGACCGCGCTCGTAGACCGCCCGGCACTCGTTTGCCAGATCATCCTCCCCTTGCAGGCCGGCCATGGTCTCTACCGCCCGCAAGGCCGCCAGGTAGAGGGTGCCGATGAAGGTGTTGGCCCCGTAGATCGAGATGTCGTAGGTGTTGGGTTGTTCCCCCTCGATGACGCCGCTCTGGTCGGGATCGTGCGCTGTCCAAATGTAGTCCAGGGCTTTCTTCACCGCGGGCCACACGCGCGCCAGCCAGTCGGCGTCACCGCACGCCCGGTACTCGCGGTACGTCTTCAAGATGGCGCCCAGCAGGCCGTCCAGCGCCGGGTTCGCCGGCCCGCCGATCTCACGATCCCAAACACGTGGCAGGTACGCCGGCAGCGCCACGCGGTGCGGCAGATAGCCGGACGGGTGTTGCTGGATGTCCCACTCTGTCTCTCGCATGGTGCGCTCCAAGCCCGGAAACAACCGCGCCAGCGCCATCTCGTAGTTCCACACGTGGGTGCAGTTGAGGGGACAGCAGCCACCGATGGGTTCCGCGTGGGAGGTAGAGGCGCCGTGACAACCTTCGAAGCCGTAGAAACGGCCATCCTCCGCCCAGAAACAAGTCGGCGTGCGGATGATGCTCATCTGAGAAGTGACCGTTCCGATAAGGGGTGGCGGAAGCGTGGTATCGTGGAGCGTGTCGCGAGCCAGCCGGGTCTGCTCGGTCAGACGGTCGAACTTGGTCTGCACGTAGTCCGCGACGTCCAGCGCCGAACTGAACCAGTTGTTGTACTGGTTGCCGATCCAGAACTTGCTCTTCTCGTCTTCAATACCGAAGAAGCGGCGCTGCGAGTAGTTGACATAGCGGTTCGGAAAGTACCAAGCGACAATGAAGGGCACGTTACGAGATTCGCCGGGCGCCAGCGGGAAGGGGGCCGCCAGTGCCCCGTTCCAGGTGTGCCCTGTCTGGCTGGGTGTGGCGTCCGTCGTGTTGCCCAGCCGGCCGTCAGCGCTAAAGTCGGCCCAGAAGGCGTCCAGGTCGTCCCACTGAGTCAGGTAACTCACATTGGGTGAGAGGGTGGCCAACACCATACTTCCGTAGCCGGCGTCATCTTCCGGCAAGTGGGCTGTGCTCATGTTGATGGCCGTCATCTCGCCCAGCCGCGCCAATGTGTTGAAGTTGCCGCCGTAAATGGCGCTGTGGGTGCTCGAAATTGGGAAGACGCCATCCCAGCCGGCGGCGTTCTGCAGTGTGGCCGCCACGGAGGCCAGCATGGTGTGGTCCGTGGGGTTCGTCACTGTGAAGTTGAAGAGGATGGCCGGCAGGCCAGAATCCTTGCTCTCCAGCGGGGNGAAAGGGCTGAACGCCTCCAGTGCTACCTGGAGCGGCAGCGTCGGGTCATGGTAGGTCAGCTCAGCAATGGGGTATGTGCCTACGAACTCGGTGGCCGCTACACCGGGCAACTGGCTGAGCAATGCCCGGTGGGCCGGCGGCACCAGGTGATCGTTGGAGGTGGGCGGTGGCGAGGGGCCCTCCGTGTCGTACAGGGCATCAGATTGCAGCACCTTCGCGACCGGTGACGCCGGCGGGCTCGCACGCCGGGCCCACAGCGCAAAGAAAGAGTGCGGGACACACGCCAGGTGGTTGGCCTGATTGTGGATCTGCCACTGGCGCAAGGAACCGTCGCCGCACAAGGCAATAGTGCCGGTACCAATGCCGCCCAACGGCATGGCGACAGCCCGCAGCGCATCACCCCGATAGGTCAGCGCCTCGCAGTTGATTGGTGCGGGTGCACAGGCTTGAATCTTTGAGGAAGCAGGGGCCATGGGTGCTAGATCACCTCCAGCTCGTTGAGATCGGGCAGTTCAGGGAATGGGGCGTGAGGTTCGGTCTGATACCAGAAGGCAGTGGAGGCAATATCGTCCTGCAAGGGCAAATAGCGACGCTCCCCTTCCAGCGGTGATCGCCAGCCCAAGGCCTGGATGGTTACGCGCAGGTCTTGTTGAAAGCGAATGGGATCCATCACGTGCCAGCGATACATGCCGAAACGTTGCTGGCTCTGATACAGACCGTCAGGCTTGATCACTTGCGGTAGACCCAAGAACGGTGTCGAGTAGATACCGTACTCGCCCTTGGGGTGCTCAAAATCCCACGCACCGCCAAAATAGTCCTCCGTGCCGGTACCGCATATCGTGGGCCAGCCTGTATCGCCATCCAAATAGAACTTGATCTCGCCTTCGCCCCACCAGCCGTTGTTATTGACGCCCCAGGCAATGTATGTGCCGACGTAGTGGCCTTGACCCTGGACACCGTCCAACAGCGTGTGCACCGCCATATAGGGCAGCGGATTGTTGCGCCGCCATTGGGCATGGAGATAGGCTCGATCGTCGGGCACCTCGGTCAGCGTATAATCGATCTGGTAGTAGAAGCCTTTCACCTCGTCCGGGCTCAGGTTTTCTACCGTGATGCGGGCATGTTGGCGGAAGGGCATTTCCCAGTAGCTGTTGAAGCCCCCCGCCGGGTTGACGGCGATGGGCAGTGAACTGACGTTGCAGCGTGTACACCAGCCGTTGCAGAAGAAATCGCCGAGGGGTACTTCTACTGATGGGGTCTCCTCGTGATCCCAGTAGCAGCGCAGGACAAGCTGTCGCCAGGCATCGGGTTTCACGGTTAGCCAGATGTGCTGCACCGCACCTGGTCCATCGATGTCGGCTAGTGTCACGACGCTGTTGCCGGCCAGATCGATGCTGGGCGAGACTTTCCAACCCTGACCGAGCTCGCGAGCGGCAACGGCGCCGGTCCCCTCCGTTGCCTTCCCGCCCTCTCCTTTAGCGCCAGTAGGGTTCTCGGCACTGATGGAGCGGGTCAGCGCGTCAGAAAGTCGAGAGACGTTTCCCAGGTGTATGCCTAGGCCGTTGAAGGACATATCTGTTTCGTGGTTATTATTGATGAAGGGGGACCCTTGCGAAGGTTTGCTGATCGCATTCGGGTTGAAAGGCCTCTCGCCAGTCGAAAATCGGCCTCTTCCTGCGGCTACTCTCAACCTTCGCACATGGCCCTCTCCCCCCTAGCCCCCCTCTCCCAACTCTGGGAGAGGGGGGAACTCGGCTCCCCTCCCCTAGAATTGGGGGAGGGGCTGGGGGTGGGGGCCGACTTGCG
>JAANWY010000305.1 GCA_018263655.1 Anaerolineales bacterium
AACAGCCGCATTCCCGAGCATGAACGTCAGGCGAGAAGCGGAACAACTCCCCGTCTCAGGCGCCACGGCTGAATCATCCGTCACGAGCCGCAGCCGGTCTAACGGCACTTCAAGTTGGTCGGCGACGAACTGGGCCAAGACGGTGTGCACCCCCTGGCCAACGTCCGAGGCGCCGGCTCGCACCACGACCTCTTCCATCTCGCCCTTGCCGTGCAGCTCCAATGTGACAGTGGCTTTCTCATCCCAGCCAAAGCTATAGCCGACGTTCTTGTAGCCGCAGGCAAACCCCACTCCATTTCGGATTTCGGACCCTTCGACGAGCTCAGGACGTCGTTTCGGATTTCGGATTTTTCTTCCGAAATCGTCCATTTCCCTTTTCCAACTTCCGTCTTTGTCCGCCCAGCCGGCCGCCTTTGCTGTCTCCTCGAGCACCCGCGCTGCGCCGACCGGCTGTGGCAGCGGGGCGCCGGTGGCCTGAATCGAGTCGTCGCGGTAGATGTTGCGCATGCGGAACTCGACGGGGTTCATCCCGAGCTCCTCGGCCAGCTTGCTCATCTGCATCTCGGCGGCGAATTCGACCTGCACGGAGCCGAAGCCACGGAAGGCGCCAGCGGGCACATTGTTAGTGTACACTGCACGGCCATCCACATGAATATTGTCGCACTCGTACGGCCCCGACGCTGTGACCGTCGCGTTTCCCAAGACGGGTGCACTGGACGATGCGTAGGCGCCGGCATCGCTCAGCAGATCCATCTGAATCGCCGTGAGCTTGCCGTCGCGGTTAGCCCCCCACTTGGCGCGGATGATGTAGGGGTGTCGCTTGTGGTGTCCGATGATGGACTCCTCGCGGCTCCAGATGATCTTCACCGGCCGGCGCAATTTGAAAGCCGCCAGCGCCAGGACAAGCTGCACCGAAATATCCTCGCGCCCACCGAAGGCCCCGCCGGCATATTTGTACACGACCCGCACCTGATCCTCGGGCAACTGCAGCGCATGCGCGATCTGGTGCCGATCGTCGTGGGACCACTGGCCGGCTGTCTCGATCACGATGCGCCCCTCGTCGTCGACGTAGGCCAGGCCAGCCTCGGGCTGCAAGAAGGCGTGTTCCTGATGCGGCGTCTGATACTCTGCCTCGACGATCACATCGGCCTGGGCGAAGCCGGCGTCGACGGCGCCCTTGCAGATGCGATAGCTGGCCAACAGGTTGGAGCTCTCCTCGGCGTGGACCAGCGGCGCGTCGTCGTCCAGCGCGCGACGAGGATCGGTGAGCGCCGGCAGGTCTTCGTACGCCACCTCGACCAAGTCGCGGCCCTCGGCTGCTGCCTGGGCGGTCTCGCCGATGATGACGGCCACCTTGTCGCCGACGAAGCGGACCACGTCACCACACAGAGCCGGCTGGTCAGACTCCATGAGCCCGTACTCGTTCACAGGCACATCGTCCGCCGTGAGCACTGCGACGACGCCGGGGTTCTCCAGCGCCTCGCTGGTGTCGATGTTGTTGATCTTTGCGTGGGGCCGGCGGGCGAACAGCACCTTCATGTGTAACATCGCCGGCCGCGACAGATCCCCCGGATACAGCGTCTTGCCTGTGACCTTGTCCAACGCATCAACCCGCGGAATCGATTGCCCAATGAGTCGGTCAGTCATTACAATCCTCTGAGCATCTCTACTCTCAACCAGTTACGCATCCTCACCAGACTCCTCTGGAGGATGTTCTCCAGACTCCGCTGGAGGATGTTCTCCCATCGCGTAAAGTACCCGACGCAGGTTGACTACGGTCTCCCTGTTAAGGTGTAGTGTTTCCACTGTAGCGCGCCCGGTGGGCGTCCCCCCTATGATTAGGGTGAAGTCATCATTCCAGGCAAAATGATCGTGCCATCGTTGTCGCCTTGGGTGATAGAGCGGTACAATACTACCACTCATGGAATCGCGTCCTTCGGTCTTCGTATGTTTGTGATTATTGCAACCCTGACAGGCCAATGCCAGATTATCCAGTGTCGTCTCACCACCCCTAATGCGAGGTTTGATGTGTTCCGCCGAGAACGACTGCAAACCAAAACGCGCCTGGCTGCGGCAATATTCGCAGCACCCTTGGGCACGCTCCTCGAGAGCTCGCTTCTGTTGGGCCGTGACACGTCTTTCAGTCATGGGGAGGGGCCGAAATACCCAAATCTTCCATTAGCGCAGTGAGCGACGTCTTGCGCAGGCGTGCCAGCTCTGCCAGGTATTCCACACGCCTTGCTTCTAGCTTCTCGACTTCGTCACCCAAACGCAGTAGTTCGCTGTACTCATCCGGCGTAAGGGTCTCTGCACGCCGTTTCGCAATGAGTTCGTCATACCGTTCCTGAATGTCGGGTGGTATTCCCCGATTTATTCTGAGCAACAGTTCGACCTCAGCTTGTGGCAAGCTAGGTGCTTTGCGTCGCGCTTGCAGCGCAATGACCCGATGCACAAATTGCTCCAATTCAGACAAGCTCAACTGTCCGACGGCTTCTAGTAACTCGTCGGAGGATAACTGTGCTTCAACTTGAACAGTTGGCATTTCTCTATCTCCTGACTTCTTGCCCCTCTGCTCCGCCGCTCCCAAGTTCCCTAGCTGAGATCGGCGGCCGCCCGCTCGATTGCCGACAGAACCTTGTAGTAGCCGGTGCAACGGCACAGGTTGCCCGTGATGCTCTGCTTGATTTCGCCCATCGTAGGCGAGGTGTTCTCGCGCAGCAGGGCCGCGCCGGCCATGATCAGGCCCGGCGTGCAGTACCCGCATTGCACCCCACCCTCGAGGATGAAGGCCCGTTGCACCGGGTGCACATCATCTACAGTCGGGTTTTCGCTGGCCGCCAGACCCTCGATGGTGACCACCTCAGCACCGTGAGCGCGGGGCGCCGGCACTAAACACGCATCGACCGCCACGCCATCCAGCCACACGGTGCACGCCCCACACTCACCCTCGGCGCAGCCCTCTTTCGTGCCGGTGAGGCCGGCATCCTCCCGCAGTGCATCCAACAGCGTCTTGCCATTGGCGTTACGGATGGTCACCCGCTTACCGTTCACGACAGTCTCGATGGGCTGCTGGCCATTGTTCTGATGGACCGCTGACGCTGCGAGCCGGCTGGGCTGCGGTCCGTTCGGCCCCCACAGCATGGCCCGCTTCTGAGGCCAGCCGGCGCGTTCAGTGGCGTCGCGGAGCTGCCGCAGCGCCCGGCGCGTCAGCCGGCGCACCATCTCGCGGCGATACTCGGCTGTACCCCGCAGGTCGTCGATAGGGCGCGCGGCCCGCGATGCGAGACGTGCCGTCTCGTCGATCGCATCATCATCCAGCACGGACCCGACCAGCACCCTCTCCGCCTGAGGCGCCCGAATGACCGTGGGCGCTACAGAGCCCATGGCGACGCGAGCACGAGTGACCGTGTCACCATTGAAGTCCAGAACGACAGCGACATTCAGCACCGAAATCGCCTGGGCGCGACGCAGTCCGAGCTTGATGAAACAGCCGCGCTCGGTCTCCCGCATGGCGGGAAATGCGATGTCGATCAGCATTTCGCCGTCGGCCAACGCCGGCTGGCGCACACCCAAGAAGAAGTCCTCAAAGGCCACAGTGCGCCGGCTCTGCTTGCTGGCGAGGGTCACCGAGGCGTCGAGGGCCATGAGGGGCGTGATGGTATCGTTGGCCGGCGAGGCAGTGATGACGTTGCCGGCCACCGTCCCCCGGTTGCGAATCTGCGGCCCTCCGACGCTCCAGGCCGCCTGAGCCAACGGAAACGCCCGCTCGATGATTATGTTCGAATCAACCAAGTGATTGTGGGTGACCAGCGGTCCCAGGTGGATGAGGCCGTCGTCATCCAGCGTGACGGCATCGAGATCAGGGATGCGCGTGACGTCGATAACGGTGGGGGCTTGCCGGAGGCCCCGCTCCAATTCGATGACCAGGTCGGTGCCGCCGGCCATGATGCGGGCCTGGCCGGCGTGCTGCTCCAGCAAATCCAGAACCTCGTCCAGCGTTGTCGGCGAGTAGTAATCCTTCCACAACATCCATATCTCCGATGGGTTACGTTACATACAGCATCGTCCGATTTTAGCATGACGGGCCGCGTTTAGGAACCGTGATTAAATAACTTGCTCATTTGAAGCTATACGGTCCTGCTCAAATGGGCAAGTTATTTAATTCTCATTCCTTAGCAAGCGAATTCCCGCCAGGGGTGCATCCCGCATTTGTTAATGACGTGATCGTCTGAACTCTCGTACCAGTATGAGTCCATCTCGAACCCTTCGACAGGCTCAGGACGTCGCAAGTTCGAGCGTCCGGACGCCGCAACTTGTTGCGGGCTGAGAGCGTCGGCCACCGGCTTTACAAACTTGGGATGCACACCTCGCCAGTCCAGCAACTCGATTCACGACTCACACAACGAGCCGCTACTCATTCGCTGCCAGCGCATTCAAGAAATAGATCGACGTGTGAATTCCCTTGTAGAAGTTGTCGATGTTGAACTTCTCGTTCGGCGAGTGCAGCCGGTCGTCGGGCAGTCCGAAGCCCATCAGGACCGTGGGAATGCCCAACTTCGCGGCGAACATCCCCACCACCGGAATCGTGCCACCTTCGCGCGTGAAGGCCGGCGCCCGGCCGAAACCTCTCTCGTACGCCGTCATGGCCGCTTCTATCGCCGGGGTATCCCGGTCGACCAACACCGGCACCGCTCCGGCGTGAGTGCGTACCTCGACCTGAACCTCTGGGGGCGCCAACTCCTCCACATACTCGCTGAAAATGCGGATGACGCGTTCCGGATCTTGGTCCGGCACGAGCCGCATGCTGATCTTGGCTGCCGCCCGCGACGGAATAACGGTCTTGGCGCCCTCGCCGGTGAAGCCGCCCCAGATACCGTTCACGTCCAGCGTCGGCCGGCCCGTGATGCGCTCTAGCGTGGTGTAGGTGGCCTCACCCCACAGCTTTTCGACGCCGACCTCGCGGCGAAAGCCACCCTCATCGAAGGGTACCTTGGCGAGCGTCTCGCGCTCCTCGGCGTCCAAGCGCACGTTGTCGTAGAAACCGGGGACCGTGATGCGACCATCGCTGTCCTTCAGGCCGGCGATGATCCCGGCCAACGCGTTGGCCGGATTGCGCACCCCGCCTCCGAACGATCCAGAGTGAAGGTCGTGATCCGGGCCGGTGACCACGACCTCTGTGTACGCCAACCCGCGCAAGCCATACACGATCGATGGTTGGTCGGGAGCCAAGATGGACGAATCAGAAACAAGGGCCACGTCCGCACTCAAGCGTTCGCGGTGATCGTCGATGAAGTCACCCAAGTTCGGGCTTCCGATTTCTTCCTCCCCCTCGATCATAAACTTCATGTTGACCGGAAGCGCACCTGCGGTTTCAAAATAGGACTGCACGCTTTTCAGATGGACGAAGAGTTGACCTTTGTCATCCGACGCGCCACGGGCGTAGAGATTGCCGTCCTGAATCGTCGGCTCGAAGGGCTCGGTGCGCCACTCGTCCAGCGGGTCTGCCGGCTGGACGTCGTAGTGACCATAGACCAGGACTGTCGGTGCATCGGGGCCGGCCTTCGTCCACTGGCCGAACACAACCGGGTGTTTTTGGGTCGCAAAGATGCGCACGTCCTCCAGCCCGATGTCGACCATTTGATCGCCCACCCACTGGGCGGCTTCCCGGACGTCGGGGATGTGTTCACGGAGCGTGCTGATGCTGGGAATGGACACCAGCTCGATAAGCTCGGTGAGGTGATCTTCTGTATGAGAATCGGCGTAAGCAATGGTTGCCTGTGTCATGATATACTCCTTCCTCGCAGTTAAGAAACACTGCCGGCTACTGCGCAGGCTGTTGCCCGGCTACTGCCGTCGCAGTTGAGAAATACGAAAAAAGGGGTCGGCGGGGGGCGCCCGCCCCCCACCGACCCCTTT
>JAANWY010000306.1 GCA_018263655.1 Anaerolineales bacterium
TCCGATCTGCCACACCCAACCCAGCCGCCATCGTGGCCGCCAACGACGACATGGGCCTGGGCGCCCTGGAAGCGGCGAAAGCGCGAGAGATCGCGGACCAAGCTGTGATCATCAGCTATGACGCTCTGCCAGAGGCGCTGCTGTCTGTGCGTGACGGCGGTCTGTACGGCACGGTGGATCAGTTCCCCGGCGAGCAGTCGCGCACCGCGCTGCGAGCGCTGGTGAACTTTATCCGAAATGGGAAGGAGCCGGCCGAGCACGACATCTTCATCGCACCCAAGCTCATCACCCAGGACAATTTGGCCGAGGCTGAGCGGGCGGACGAGATCGGGGCTGCCGAAGCCGAAGAGGCCGTCGTGGCTGGTGACAAGAAGCTGACGGTGGCGCTGTCGATGCCGGACATGGCTTTCCCCTTCTTCGTGTTCATGGAACAGCAGGTCAAGGACGAGGCCACCAAAATCGGCAACATCGAGATCGTCACGCTGGACGGCGAGAATGCGTTGCCGAAGCAGACAGCCGACATGGAGGCCGCCATCGTCAAGGAGTATGACGGCGTCCTCATCAGCCCCATCACAGCCGAGGGTATGGCGCCGGCTGTCCAACAGGTGGTCGATGCTGGCATCCCCGTCGTCACCATCGACCGCACCGTGTACGATGTGGACACCCTCGCCCACGTGGGCGCCGACAACGTCCTGGGCGGCGAGCAGCAGGGCAAGGCGCTGCTGGAACTCTTCCCAGACGGCGCGACCATCTTCGAGTTGACGGGCACGCCTGGCAGCTCGCCGGCCATTGACCGGTCGAAGGGCCTCCACAACATCATCGACGATCACCCGGAGATCGAGGTCGCCTGCCAGCAGACGGCCGAGTTCCGGCGCGAGAAGGGCCTGACGGTGACCGAAGGCTGCCTGGGCGCCACACCCAACCCAGCCGCCATCGTGGCCGCCAACGACGACATGGGCCTGGGCGCCCTGGAAGCGGCGAAAGCGCGAGAGATCGCGGACCAAGCTGTGATCATCAGCTATGACGCTCTGCCTGAGGCGCTGCTATCCGTCAGTGACGGCGGCCTGTATGGCACGGTGGATCAGTTCCCCGGTGAGCAGTCGCGCACGGCGCTGCGAACACTGGTAGACTTCATCTGGAATGGGGAGAAGCCGGCCGAGCACGACATCTTCATCGCACCCAAGCTCATCACTCAGGACAACCTGTCCGGAGCTGAACGCTTCAACGAGATCCAGTAGTTGTCTAGTCGGTTAGTCGGTTAGTCGCCTAGTCACATAGTCAGTTAGTCGGTTGGTCGTTGACTACCCGACTAACTGACTACCAGACTACTCGACTACCAGACTACCTGACTACTCGACTACCAGACTAAACGAGGAGGGTGTATGACAAAAAAGCCCAAAGTGGCACGCGCTGAACTGGTGGGCGTATTTGGTGACCCTGTAGACGAGAACCCGACCGGCGTCATGCAGGAAGCAGCCTTCGCCGCGAAAGGCCTTCACTGGCGCTACATCACCCTGTTGGTGCGCTCCAAAGACTTGGCCGCTGCGATGGCCGGCCTGCGGGCGATGAGCTTCAAGGGCATCAACCTCACCATCCCACACAAGAACGCTGTCATTCGCTACTTGGATGAGGTCGCACCGGATGCGACGTTGATGGGGGCGGTCAACACGGTGCGACGCGAAGGCCACCGGCTGATCGGGGGGAACACAGACGGCAAGGGCTTCATGCGCTCGCTGCGCGAGGATGCTGAAGTTGATCCAACCGGCAAACGCGTCGTCGTGTTGGGGGCCGGCGGCGCTGCGAGTGCCATCACCGTCGAGCTGGCGCTGGCCGATGCTACTCACATCACCGTCGTAAACCGCACGCTGACTCGAGGGCAGACACTGACCAAGCTGCTCAACGAGAAAACCCCGATCAAAGCGGACTTCGTACCGTGGGACAGTCCCTATGCGGTACCGGCGGACACAGACCTGCTGATTAACGCCACACCGATCGGGCTTCACCCCGACGTAGATGATGCTCCCGACATCGACTACGATACGATCCGGGCCGGCATGACGGTGTGCGACGTCATCCCCAACCCACCTCACACGCTGTTTCTGCGGCGAGCCGAAGCGCGCGGCGCACAGACCCTGGACGGGCTTGGCATGCTGGTCTACCAAGGCGCCATCGGCTTCGAGATGTGGACCGGCGTGGACGCACCCATCGAGGTGATGCATCGGGCCCTCGCCAAAGTCTTTGCCGAGGAGCCAAGTGAGTAGCTCGACAATGTCACCCGAAGGAGCGAAACAGGTTCGTAGTCAGGCCTGTCTGCTCGGTGCAGGCAGGCGCTCACTACGAACAGGCTCCCACAGTTTTTGGTCGGTAAGCGTTCAGAGGGTAACCTTATGTAGGTCGAAATGGTATTTCGACCCGACGATTTACCAAATCGTCCTACATGTCCCCCCATATATTGAGAAGATACCCTATGGAGCATCCTGAGCGACGTCCTGAGCCCAGTCGAAGGGGGTGCGGCTTGTGCGAAGAACCGTCGCAAACCAGCACCCCTCGATACGTGCTCAACGTTGCCCTTCGTCAAAGCCTATCCCGAGTTTATCGAGGGGCTCAGGACGTCGTTTCGCGCTACTCGGGATGCTAGTCGTGATACCCCTAAACGGCTACTTTGGTCGCACTCTTCAAGTATCGATTGGTATGTAGCAATCCCCTGGATTGCCGCAATAGACGGAGAAACACCATGACACATCAAGCTTTCGAGCAAGGAGAAGGCATACTCAGACTGGCACCGGCCTGGGTCCCCCGTGTCTTCTGTATCCCTGGCCGGCGTATCAAACTGCACCCGGACGACTACTATGCCTTCGGGGCGCACCGCGGCGGCATCGACGAGCGCTGGTTCTCATCTACCACCAAGGCCGACAACGGACCACTGACAACGCCCGACGAGGGCCTCAGCTACGTGGTCTATGGCGATGAGGACAGTCCGGAGAAAGTGCTGTTCCGCGACACCGTCGATGACCTGGGTGCTGAGCTATTGGGAGACGACCTCTGGAACGAGTACGGGGCCTGGCCGATGTATTCCAAGTTCTTCGACAACAAGGGCCCTCTGCCCCATCACTTGCACCAAAGGGAGCACCACGCGGCCCTGGTCGATCAGCAACCGAAACCGGAAGCCTACTACTTTTCGCCGCAAATGAACAACTACGGCGCCGACTTCCCGTTGACATTCTTCGGGCTCCAACCTGGGACCACCGAGGATCAGGTCCGCCACTGCTTGGAAATTTGGAACAAGGGCGACAACCGCATCACAGATTTGTCACGTGCCTACCGGCTGGAACTGGGTACCGGCTGGTACGTGCCGGCCGGCCTGCTGCACGCTCCCGGCAGCCTTTGCACTTATGAACCGCAATGGGCCAGCGATGTCTTCGCGATGTTCGAGTCGTTCACAAACGACATGCCCGTCGAATGGGAGCTGTTGGTCAAGAATGTGCCGGAGGACAAGAAAGAAAATCTTGATTATGTCATCTCCATGATCCACTGGGAGGCGAACACAGTCCCCAACATCAAGGAGAAGTACTTCCGGCCGCCGGTTCCCGTCAAGCCGATGGAAGAAATGAAAGTCGAAGGTTACACCGAGAAGTGGATTGTCTACGGCAACGAGTACGTGGCCGCGAAGGAACTGACGGTGCTGCCTGGACGAACGGTGACTATCAAGGATGCTGGACCATATGGTCTCATCGTGGTCCAAGGGCACGGAACGCTGGGGCAGTGGTCTATCGAGACGCCGGCCCTGATCCGCTTCGGGCAATTGACTCACGACGAGTTCTTCGTCTCCTACCCTGCAGCGCAGGAAGGCGTCACGATCCACAACCCGAGTTCGACAGATCCTATCGTGATGCTCAAGCACTTCGGCCCCAACCCCGAAGCGCCCGAGCACCCAGTCGAGTAGGCTCAACACCGAATGATGAAGGTTCAAAAATCAATCGGATAACCGGTGCAGCACATATGACAACGGATTCCCAGGATTGAACGGATAAAAATCCGGTTAATCCGCCTTATCCGTTGTCATATGCGCGGACTTCAATTCCCCGTTTATTTCTCAACCTTCATAATTCGGTGTCTGCTAGTTCGAAACGGATTTTGAACACGTTTTGGTTACATTGATACGAAAGAGGATGACATGGCAACGTTTTTTGGTACTTCGTACACCCGTGATGAGCTACTACAACGCGTGGGCGACATCAGCCAGTTTGCCGGCGTCCGCGTAGGTGAACTGGGCGATGGCTTCGAACGCGGCGTGCGGACGGCGGACTTTCGCACCGGCAGCGGTTTCGAGTTCACCGTGCTCGTCGATCGCGGCATGGATATCGGCTGGGCGACGTATCGCGGCGCGTCTATCGCCTGGCGCTCCCCGACGACGGCGATTGCGCCGGCTTTCTACGAGCCGGAGGGGCTAGGGTGGCTGCGCGGATTCCACGGTGGCCTGGCCAATACCTGCGGCTTGACTCAGACCGGTGCACCCAACGTCGATCAAGAGGAAGAGCTGGGGCTCCACGGTCGAGCCTCTTACACGCCGGCCACACACTTCGCCTACGGCGGCGATTGGGAGGGCGACGAGTATGAGATGTGGATGTCCGGACAACTCCGCGAAGCGGTCGTGTTCGGTGAGTACCTGGTGCTGCGCCGGCGCATCTCGGCCCGCCTCGGCGAATCGCGACTCTTCATCGAGGACACAGTGACCAACGAGGGCTACCAGACCACGCCCCACATGCTTCTCTACCACGTCAACTTCGGCTTTCCCGTGGTCACCGAGGACGCCGAATTGCTCGTCGCCTCCGAGATGCATCCACGTGATGAGGTCGCGGCCGCTGGCGTCGACGAATACGCTCGCTTCCAGACCCCGACGCCGAGTTACGAGGAGCAAGTGTTCTATCACACTCCAAAAGCGGACGCAGACGGCTACGCCCAGGCAGCGCTGGTCAACCGCGGGTTCAACAACAGACAAGGCTTGGGAGGCTACGTGCGCTTCCGCGTTGACGAACTGCCACGCTTGGCCCAGTGGAAGATGATGGGGCAAACGTTCTACGTCTGTGGGCTGGAGCCGTGCACCAACTGGCCCGAGGGACGGGCCACGGAGCGCGAAGAGGGCCGGCTGCAGTTCTTGGAGCCCGGCGAGACGCGCCACTACAAGCTGGAGGTTGGTGTCCTAACATCTCGGGAAGAGATCGACGCATTCGCGGCCCTTTCACATTGAGAGAGTCGATTCCACTTTTTCATCACGGATAGAAGGAAACATGGACGGGTTGGGGGACAAAAAACAGCGATTTGTCCGTGTTTCTTTCCGTCCGTGATGAGAAGGTAACCGTTCAGGTGGTGGGAACCCTTGCGAAGGTTTGCCACTCGCATTCGGGTTGAGGTGCCCCTCGCCAGTCGAAAATCGGTCTCTTGCCTGGGCGCTGCCACGGCTGCTCCTAACCTTCGCAAGGGTAGCTGAACGCTTACATGAGAAGTACTCCAAGTCTCAGAAATGGAATCGATTTCTTGGAGACGGGATTGTCCTCTTGACATCCCTTGAGACCAGATAAGGAATATCGATGTCTTCAACTGATGATCCCCGCCCATTGATGGTGGAAATCGCGCATCTGCTCTACGACCGGTACCTGACGAACAGCGCCGGCGGCAACATAAGCTGCCGCGCCGGCGACCGCATCTACATCACACCCCGGTATTTGGGAAGTAAACACCGCTGGCAACTGCACGAAGACATGGTGCTGGTGTTCGATAGCGACTTCAACCCCGTCGAGGGCGATTCGGCACTCGTCAGTCGCGAGAGCAATATGCATTTCGCGTGCTATCGTCACTTTCCGGAAGTCAACAGCATCGTCCACGCCCAGCTCATGGATCACCAAAGATCGGAAGAGCACA
>JAANWY010000307.1 GCA_018263655.1 Anaerolineales bacterium
ACTTGTCCGCGATCACGACCGTAAGTTCAAAAAGCGAGATCGGAAGAGCAGATCGGAGAGCGTTTAGAGTCACACGGACTTCATCCTGGCCAACTGGGAGCTAGCGGCGGCTGCCTCCTGGAAGGGCTATCAGCAGGAGGGGCGGGGCGCCATCGTCCTCGACGTCGCCGGCGTCGAGGAATCCCCAGAATGGGCACCGCGCTTCGTCGCCGGCAGTGGCACGCCGCCAGACGCAGTCGGGTCTGAATGGAAAAACGCCGAGCGCGAGCGGACCTTGGCTGCCCACGCCGCTAGCGGCGCCGGCGCCGGTTGTCATCCCAGGTAGGGGGAGCGCCGAGCGGGTCATGGGGGGTGGGGCGCGGTCGACGGGCGGCCATCGAGGTGAGCAGGCCTTAACAGCCAGCGGGTTAATAGAAACGGTGCGGGCCGGGTTTGAAGCAATCGCAGACCATCGGGCCAGTAACATCAGCATTTCATTGGGGGATGCGCTGATGAGTGGCTTTGCGATGTTTGCATTGAAGGATAGCTCGCTGCTAGCATTTGATAACCGGCGCGCCAAAGATGGCAACTTGAAGCGCCTATACCGGATCGAAGACATTCCCAGTGACACGCACATGCGAACGATCCTGGACCCGGTGGCGCCGCTGGACTTGAAAGCGCTATTCAAGACCATCTCATCAATCAAGTGCCTTTGAATGCCTCTAATCAAGATGTCCTGCCTCGAAAGGCTCGGTCGCAACCATGTCCCACTCGATCTCTTCTGGCTCATCGTCGGCGTTTGTTCGCTCTTCCCGGATGAGCCGGCCTGTGCCTTGGGCAGACAGGCCAGTCCCATAGCCCCGGTCACTCGTCCTCCGGCAGATCGCTTTCTTCCCACACCGTCCGACCCCATCTTTCCAGATTTCTTAACTACGAGCATTTTCCTGTCACCAAATACAGTGCTATAATAGTGCTATGGTTGATGTTTCCCTGGCGCGGGCCGTTGTGGATACTAACGTCGTCTTTGAAGGTCTCACCCAACGCGGCGGTGCCACCGTCATTACCTCGAATGCGCGAGACTTTCGAGCGGCCAGGGAAGCGTTAGGCTTGCGAGTGGTCACGCCCGTCGAGGCTGCCATCCCGCTAGCAGGTTAAGTGAGGGACCGAGTTGTCAGGAGTGGGTAATGAGTCGATTAAGGGGATTCCAGAATTTAAAACCTCCCAAAAACCCAAGATTTCTGAGGATAATGGGCCATTTTTGGGAGGTTTATTTCCCTGGAAGTCCCTAACCATGCGTTTGCCGGACACGTTGCATAATCAATTGACAGTCCTAGCCAACCGTGAAGGGATTTCATTGAATCAGTACATCGTATACGCCCTCACGCGCCAGGCGACGTTGGCATACTTGGTCGAAGCGGTGCCTGAAGGAGCGGTGGCACAACAGCATGCCTCATTCACGGCACTGCTAGAGAGTCTAGGGCAGGCGACGTTTGAAGAAATCGAGACGATGCTGGCCGATCGAGAGGATGTTGAGCCGGAGGAAGGGTTGACGTCTGAAGTGACGAGGCGTTTGCGGGAGCGCATTGCTGAGAGAAAACTACCGGCGTAGGCGGGCAGCCGTCAGCAGAAGAGGTGTGCAGAAAACGGCGGGGGTTGGTGTTGCATGGGGAGAAGGCCGGCTAACGCGTGCTGCACCCGACGCGGCGGATCGAGGCTCCAACTCCCCTTGGAAATCTATTAGGTCTTTGGGGCGTTTCACACGCTGGAATCCCCTTAGTGCACATTGAGGGCATACTATGATTCGTAATCTTCTAACCAAAGTTCTGGGTGATCCGAACGAAAAGGAGCTGGAGCGTATTCAGCCCATCGTCGACGAGATCAACGCGCTTGAGCCGGAGATGGAGGAGCGCTCACAGAAAAAGATGCAGGCGCGTACCGAAGAGTATCGGCAGACGATCACCGAGGCTCGGGAGGTTGTGGAACAAGAGTACGCCGCCGCTGATCTGACGGACTCCGTCGTAGAGGAGGAGTTCACAGAGCGGCTCCACGAGGCCGAGGAAGCCGTCATGGAGGAGATTTTGCCAGAGGCCTTCGCTATGGTGCGTGAGGCCTCTGTGCGCACGACGGGGCTCCGTCACTACGACGTGCAGCTCATCGGTGGTGTCGTCTTGCACGAGGGTAAGATCGCCGAGATGAAGACCGGTGAGGGCAAGACGATTGCCGCCGCCTTGTCGCTGTACGTTAACGCGCTGGGCGGCCACGGCGCCCACCTGGTCACCGTCAACGATTACCTGGCACGCCGTGACGCCGGCTGGATGGGCCAGATTTACCACTACCTGGGCCTGAGCACGGGCTTCATTGCCCACGACGTTTCTGCTCTTTACGATCCCGCCTACGTTGACCCGAAGGCGAATCAGGAAGACGAACGGCTGGTCCACATGCGGCCGTGCTCGCGGCGCGAAGCGTACGAAGCCGACATTACCTACGGCACCAACAACGAATTCGGCTTCGACTACCTGCGCGACAACATGGCGACCGATCCGGCGCGCCTCGTACAGCGCGAACTACACTACGCCATCATCGACGAGGTGGACAACATCCTCGTCGACGAAGCGCGCACGCCCCTCATCATCTCCGGGCCGGCCGAGACCCCGTCCGACGAATACCAGCGCTTTGCACAGTTAGTGCGCGGGTTCAAGCGCAATACGGCTGGCGAAGAAGAACCGCCAACCGGCGACTTCGACATCGATGACCGGACCCAATCGATCACGTTGACGGAGCCGGGTATTGCCAGGGTTGAGCAGATGCTGCCAGAGATCGACATCGAAGCCGGCGAGAGCATCTACGACCCTCAGTACTACGAGCTGACGCACTACATTGAGAATGCTCTCAAAGCGCAATTCGTCTTCCAGCGCGATAAGGACTACATCGTCCAGAACGGCGATGTCGTCATCGTTGACGAGTTCACCGGTCGTCTGATGCCGGGCCGGCGCTGGAGTGACGGACTTCACCAGGCGGTGGAGGCCAAGGAGGGGGTTCAAGTTCAGCGTGAGAACGTAACGATGGCCACCATCACCCTCCAGAACCTGTTCCGCATGTACTACAAGCTGGCCGGCATGACGGGTACAGCTAAGACCGAGGAGGACGAATTCGCCCGCATCTACGGGCTCGACGTGATCGTCATCCCGACGAACGAACCAGTGATTCGCGACGACCACGCCGATCAGGTCTACAAGAGCATCAACGGTAAGTTCAACGCTGTGGTGCGTGAGATCCACGAGATGCACCAGCAGAACCGGCCCGCTTTGGTCGGCACCACTTCGGTGGAGACATCTGAGCTCCTCAGTAGCTTGCTTGAGCGCCGGCGTCTTGACCACGAGGTGTTGAATGCCAAGCGGCATACGCGGGAGGCAGCCATCGTAGCCCAGGCCGGCCGGCCGGGTGCGGTGACCATTGCCACTAACATGGCCGGCCGCGGCACGGACATCATACTGGGCGGTAACGCGGAGGGGTTGGCTTCACGCTTGGTCGAGGAACGATGCTTCGAGCGCGACGATTTGGAGCGGCTGGCGGCGTACGTCGTGGGCACCCAGGCCGACAAAGCTCGCCGGGCGGCAGAGCACAATCAGGCCCTGTCTCCCGACCTCATCGATGGCTTGGAGGATTCGCGTCAGGAATACAAGACGGCCATCCAGGAGGTCGATGATGTCGGTTTGACTGCATACTTGGCCAAAGACTTGCAGGCAGGACACGACGTCGACTGGGATACGGCCCGCCAGGTCGTGCGTGCCCTCAGCGACGGATCACAGGACTTGGCGCGCCGGCTCCTGGAACAGCATCCGCGCGCGGAGGTTATCGTTGCTGAGACTCACAGCCGACTGATGGATTTGATGGAGTACCGCGCCGCCCAGGACAGCGGTCGCGGTCTGTCAGACTTCTTGGCCCATCGACTGTACGAAGCGCACTACAATGCGCGCGCGGCGTTGGTGCGTGCTGTATTGGCCGGCCGGCTGGAACGGGCCCAGGGAATTGTCGAGGAGACGCCGGCTCTGTCGCCGGAACTGATCGGAGAGATCCAGGCGGTGAAAGAGCAGTGTGAGCGTGATCAACAGCGGGTTATTGGAGCCGGCGGCCTGCACGTCATCGGGACCGAGCGACACGATGCGCGACGCATCGACAACCAGTTGCGCGGTCGTTCGGGCCGGCAGGGCGACCCAGGCTCGTCGCGGTTCTACCTGTCACTGGAAGACGAGCTGATGCGCCGGTTTGGCGGCGATCGCGTCAAGGGCATCATGGAGCGCGTTGGTCTCGAGGAGGACATCCCGATCGAATCCGGCATAATCGACCGTACTATCGAAAATGCTCAGGAGAAGGTCGAAGGTTACAACTTCGATATTCGAAAACACCTCGTCGAGTACGACGATGTGGTCAGCAAGCAGCGCGAGGTGATCTACAAGAAGCGCCGCGCGATCCTGGAAGGCAAGATCGATACTTCGACAGAGCTCAGCACAGGCCTGGATGAAGAGGTGAAGGGCTACTTCCGGGACGAAATTGCCGACATGCTGGATCGCTACCTGGTTGACTACGCAGAATGGATGGCGCAGCAGATTGACCAGGCGGTGCACGATTTCACCTCGGCGACCACGGACGAGGTCAATCTGGATGGTGTTCTGCAGCGGTTGCGGGGTATCTTGCCGGCTGTTGAAGAACTCGATTACAACATGCTGGTCGAGCTGGACGATCACGAACTGCGCCGCGAGCTAAACTATTTGATCGCGCCCAGTGTTGATGAGCGTAACCCAGTTCGACTGCTGAGTCGCGATGCCCAACGGATCGTGGCCCTGATGCCCCGCATGCCCGAGCTAGGCTCTGGTCAGCTGAACGCAAGCGTTCGAGAGAAAGCCCGCGAGGCGTTCTTCGAGGAGACACGCGAAGCGTTCAAGCACTTCACGGGAGGCTATCTGGAGCAATCGACGGCCGATGATGTCTGGGCTGACATGGCGGACGCCGTCGATACGACGTTTGACGAGGTGTCGGTGGCCAATCTGACAGCCGCTCAGCAACGCCGGCAGCAGCAGGCCCTGGCCGAAAACCTACGCGATGCGGTGAACGAGGCGATGGTGCGCGCCTGGTCGGAGCTCACCGAAGACCAGATCGAATCCATCATCATGTTCCGGCTTGATGAGATGCTCGATCAGTGGTGTCAACTAATCGGTAACGAAGATTTGGAGACTTTCGAGCGCTGGTTCCTCCTGTCGACTATCGATGATCAGTGGCGCCAGTACCTGACTGCCATGGACGACTTGCGGCAGGGTATAACGCTGGAGACTTTCGCCCAGCGCGACCCGCTCGTCGAGTTCAAGCGCCGCGGTTTCGCCATGTTCGCCGAGTTGCAGGAAAACATCCATCGCAGTGTCGTATACGATTTCTTCATCCAGTTGCCCAATCACCAGGCCTGGGTCGAGCAGCAGCGTGCGGCGGCGCAGATGCGCGAGCGAGCGGCTATGTCCGAGTACGAGGTGGAGCAGCGGCAGACGGGAGGCGTGACAGTCCGCCGTGAGATGCCCAAAGTCGGGCGGAACGATCCGTGTCCATGCGGATCGGGCAAGAAGTACAAGCACTGCCACGGCCGGCCCCAGAAGCAGGAGGCTGCGGCCGGCAGTGGTCGTCGTCGCCGTCGCCGCCGGCGCCGCTAGGTTTGCAGCAATTCTGATTATGGCACAAAATCGGGTGCTGGCCGTGCAAGAAGCATGCTGAGTAGGCGACAGCCGTATCGAAGTGTGCTTCTTGCGCGGCCAGCACGCTTCGATACGCCTACTACTCAGCATGCTGGCCGCCATAATCAGAATTGCTGCTAGGCTTGGGAAGGAGGACGCACGTGGAGCGATTTTCAACCATCGAGAAGCGACGGCCGACAGCCGAGGAAGGTTGGCCTCCACCGCAGGGTGAGTGGACCTACGAGGACTGGCTGAAGCTGCCGGACGACGGCTATCGCTACGAAGTAATCGACGGAGTACTACACATGAGCCCACCGCCTCGCCCCCGCCATCAGCGCGTTGCTTTTCGCCTTGCTCGCAAACTGGCTGATTTTGTGGAAGATCACCAACTTGGCGAGGTTTTTGTAGCTCCTGTCAGTGTCGAACTCCCCAACCAGTCTGTTCCACTTCAGCCTGATGTGCTCTTTATTCAAGCTGGCCGGTTGGGGATTGTTGGTGAAGACAGTGTGGAGGGTGCGCCTGACCTGATCATGGAAGTCTTGTCCCCGAGTAACTGGCTCTACGACCGTCGTGATAAAAAAGAGGTGTACGAAGAGGCCGGCGTCCCCGAGTACTGGATTGTCGATCCGCGTATGGGCACGATCGAAGTCCACGTTTTGGAGGATAATGTCTATCGGTTGGTGAATGAGTACGGTGCCGGCGGGGCGGCGCAGTCGCACGTGATTTCGGGTTTTGAGGTGCCGATCGATGAAGTCTTCCGCGAGGTGAAAGAATGACGCTCGAATCCCCCCCTGCGAAGCGGGGTGTTCCCCATGCACAGCGCCAAGGTTTCGAACGCACGGTACGGTTTCTACAAGAATTTCGGTAGCACTTGGCTTAGACGATCACTGGCTCGGTATATTCCCCGAACACCTCCCGCAGCGTATCCATGACCTCCTGCAGCGTCGCATACGACTTCACAGCCTCGAGAAAGTAGGGCATCAGGTTGTCGTCGCCCTCGGCAGCGGTGGTGAGATCGCTCAGCGCGCGTCGGACGGACTCACTGTCTCGGTTCAGGCGTAGTTCCTCGAGGCGCGTGCACTGCTTGTCGTACCCCTCCGGATCCATTTCCAGAATCGGGATGCGGGGCGGCTCGCCCTCCGCGTACTCGTTGACCCCGACCACAATCCGCGCCATGTGGTCGATTTCGGCCTGATACTGCGCGGCTGCGTCGGCAATCTCGCGTTGGAAGAAACCCAGTTCGATGGCCGGAATCACACCTCCCAGGTCGTTGATCCTCTCGAAGTAGGCGTGTGTCTCTGCCTCCATCTCATCTGTGAAAGCTTCGACGAAGAAGCTGCCACCTAGCGGATCGACCGTGTTCGCCACGCCGCTCTCATGAGCAATAATCTGCTGCGTTCGCAGGGCGATCTTGACAGTCGTTTCGCTGGGCAGAGCCAGTGCTTCGTCCATGGAGTTGGTGTGGAGTGATTGGGTGCCGCCCAGAACCGCTGCCAGGGCCTGGATGGCCACGCGAGCCACGTTGTTCTCTGGCTGCTGGGCCGTCAGGCTAACGCCGGCCGTCTGGGTGTGGAAGCGCATCCACCACGAGCGCGGACTCTGTGCACCATAGGTCTCCTTCATCTCCCGCGCCCAGATGCGGCGCGCGGCGCGGTACTTGGCGATCTCTTCGAAGAAATCGTTGTGCGCGTTGAAGAAAAAGCTGAGGCGCGGCGCGAAGTCGTCGATGTCCAGGCCGCGCTCCAGGGACCAATTGACGTATTCGAGGCCGTCGGCCAGAGTGAAGGCCAGTTCCTGCAGGGCGGTGGAGCCGGCCTCGCGGATGTGGTAGCCACTGATCGAGATGGGATTCCACTGCGGCAGGTGCTCGGCGCCGAACTCGATGGTGTCGGTCACCAGGCGCATCGACGGCTCCGGCGGGAAGACGAACTCCTTCTGCGCGATGTACTCCTTGAGAATGTCGTTTTGGATGGTGCCGCGCAGTTTGTCCAACGGCACGCCCTGCTTCTCGGCCACGGCGATGTACATGGCCCACAGCACAGCGGCCGGCGAGTTGATCGTCATGCTGGTACTCACCTCGCCCAACGGAATACCGTCGAAGAGGATCTCCATGTCGTGCAGCGATGAGACGGCGACACCGCACTTGCCGAACTCGCCCAGACCCCACGGGCTGTCGGCGTCGTATCCGTAGAGCGTCGGCAGATCGAAGGCGACGGACAGGCCGGTCTGGCCTTGCTTCAGCAGGTACTTGAAGCGCTGGTTGGTTTCCTCGGCGGTGCCGAAGCCGGCAAACATGCGCATGGTCCACAGCCGGCCGCGGTGCATCGTGGGATGGATGCCGCGCGTGAAGGGGTACTCGCCAGGGTAACCGAGATCCTTCATATAGTCCAGGTCGGCGTTGTCCTGTGGGGTGTAGAGCCAGTCGATTGGCTTGCTAGAGGTCGTATGGTGGTTGGTGGTCGGCTCCAGCGTCTCCTCGCGCCAACGCTTCTTCTCTTCTCTCAACTCTTCCAATACTTCGCGTGCGTACAACCACATCCAATCACTTCCCCATGCCAGTTATCAGTGAACTGGTTTACTGTTTAGTCAGCGCAGCGGATCTTCCGCTCCAGGCGAGCTAAGCGGTGGCGGAGTTCGGAGAGGGCGCGGTGGCGCGGCCGGCGCGGCCGCAGATCGCGCTCCTCGACGCGGCTGATTGCCTCACACACTAATTTGATGGCCGGCGCATAATCCCGCTGTCGGTGCTCGTAGTACTTAGCCAGCTCCTCATACGGATACAACCGATTCGCAACCCCCGCGTCTACCAGATTTTGCCAGATTTCGGTAGCCTGCTCCCAAGCTGATTGGCGCTTGTACAGGAAGGACAGGTTTTCCAATGCCCGATACCGGGTCGTGGGGGCACAAGGTGCCGTGAGAGCACGTTGATACGCCTGCTCAGCTTTATCCGCCCACCCCGAGTTCTCGTAGCAACGTCCCAGGCTATACCAATCGGCGCCGTGAGCGACGCCGGCGGCCTCCGGTTCAGCGAAGTGCCGCGCCATGTAGGTTGTCAGGCTAACCATCGATACAATGTCCAGAACGTTATGGGTGAACACAGGCTTCAGCGGGCCGGCGTCCCCGGTCTTTTGGTAATCGAAGTACAAGTACGGGATCAGCGAGCCAGGCACGTCATCTTCGCGGAAAACGCCAAGGATGTGTTCCTCCAGGCTCGTCAGACTGCAGCTCGACAGGCGCTCCTTCCACAGCCGGCGCGCCGGCGCCAGTAGGTCGAGGTGAGGGGCATGCTTCAGGGGCAACTGCCGGCGCGTGAGTACAAAACGCGTGTCTAGCAGCGGCAGATCGAAAGACTTGCCGTTGAACGAGACGACAGTCTCGAAACCCTGAAGTAGATCATCCAGCAGATGGATCAGGGCCGGCTCCTCGCCGGGGTTGCGCATGAAGAACTGGCGGACGCGGAACAAGGGCCCATCGAAGAAGCCCACGCCAACCAGAAAGGCGAAGGTCCCGGTGCCGCCGGCCAGTCCCGACGTCTCCGTGTCGATGAAGGCCGCCCGCTCGAAGTCGATGCCGTGCAAGTCGTCGTCCTGTGCAATGGCGGCCACGGTGCCATCCTGGTAGGTGTGAATCGTCGACAGAATCATGTTGCCGTGAGCCGCGCCGGCTGGCCGTAGTTCCTCAGTTACGAAACAAGGCCCCAGCGACGTCTCGACTAACTCGCCGTCGACCACGCTGGTGATGCCGGCTGCGTGTTGGGACCGCTCCGGCTTCAGTGCCGGCTTGGGCCTATCGGGCATGCCACGGGTGACGCCCAAGCGCTCCAGGCGTTCTCGCAGATCAATGTGGAGATCCATGGGTAGCTGACGTCTGCTTCTCGCCAATGCGAACGTAACTGCTCAGGCTATCGCCCGGCGATAGCCCGGCGATAGCCCGGCTACCGCTCTCGCAGTTGAGAAATGCGGAAAAATGGGGGCGGCGGCCC
>JAANWY010000308.1 GCA_018263655.1 Anaerolineales bacterium
CGCGCATCATGCCGCTCAAAGTCCTGCGTCTTCTGCCCAGCGGCGTCCTGGGTGGCTATCTCAGCGACTTGATCACAGCCATTGAGTATGCCGTCAACAATGGCGCGCGCATCGTCCACATCGGCCCCCGCATCGACGACGAGAACGTCACTGAAGAACAGCTAGAGCTTCTGCGGAACGTCATCGATGACGCAGTCAGCCAGGGCGTGCTGGTGGTGGCCGGCACGGGTGATCTGGCTATGACCGAACTGCTGTTCCCGGCCGGCTTCGAAAACGTAGTCGCCGTTGGCGCCACCAATCAGCGCAACGAGCACGCCTGGTTCTCCAATAGCGGTCCAGGCATTGATCTGGTTGCCCCCGGTGAGCTCATCTTGAGCACCTGTGTCTCGGCACCATACTGCATCGGCAGCGGCACAAGCCTGGCAGCAGCCCACGTCGACGGTGTTGCGGCGCTTATTTGGTCCGTGAACCCGGACCTGACGCCGGCTGAGGTGCGCGCCGCCCTGCAGGACTCAGCCGTAGACCTCGGCGCCCCAGGATACGATGAAGTGTACGGCCACGGGCAACTGGACGCCGCCCAAGCCGTGGCGCAGACCCCACACAGCCTCTACGTGAGTACAGCAAATGCCGGCGACCCTCACGCCCTCGTCTTCCTACTCGACAATCAAGACAAGCACGCGTGTCAGCGCATCTGGAACGCCTGGACAGGCCCCTACACCTGGACGGTGGAGGCCGACAGCAAGTGGCTCACGGTCGAAAGGATCGACGGTTCGATAACGGACCCGGTGCCGTCAGCGTTCCAAGTATGCGTTGACGCTGAAGCATTCTCAGGACCTGGCACGTACGAGACAGCCCTCAACATTCAGAGCACCCTCGACCAGCAAGCGTCACCGGTCGAGATCGGCGTCACGGCCGTATACCACCGCCGGCTCTCGCGGGTTCGGTTGAGCTTCATTCAGCGCCCGTGAACGTCCTAAGGTTACACACCCACGATCACCATACGATTTGACAATTCTCGGTTTTTACGTATAATTAGGAGTTGTGAAAATAGGGGTGGCGCGCATGGGGCAGACGGCCGTCGGGACAGGCTTGCCGATTTTCAACGTGACATTCGCATATTCTGCAAAGAGGCCTCTCGCCGAGGACTATGTATCTACACGTGGTCCACGCGAGGGCTTTCGTGTCTTGGTACATTGATCACAGCGGTGCCTGGCAGGCCCGCATGCTTGAACTCAAGTCATTTCCATTCTTTATCAACATCTCTTTATCAACATCATCCATTGACTGTCACCTTAGGCACAAGATTGCGGGGATTCCAGAATTTAAGACTCCCCAAAGACCCAAGGGTTTCTGAGGTAAACGGGCTATTGAGGGGGGTATTTCCCTGGAAGTCCCTGCACGACGGTCATCTGACTTGCAGTCCCCCATCAATTCTGCCACCCCACCCACAAACTCGATGACGAGAAGCACAGGCAGCCCACAATTGCCCGCACCGTGCCGGCTTGCGTGGCTGCAATACTCTTATGGAGCGCCAATACCCCTCGGAGGCTGGAACCCAACAGGGGGCATATCAAAACCTTACATTGCCCATGCCCCCCCTTGTTGGCCCCCTGCCTTACGGCAACCGACGACAAGTGTTGTAGTTGAAATGTAAAACAGGAGGCAACCCTTGGAAATCAAGAACTTCAGTGCCATTCGACTCAGCCTGGCCTCGCCTGAGGAAATCCGTTCCTGGTCCCACGGCGAAGTAACCAAACCGGAAACCATTAACTATCGCCGGCTACGACCCGAGAAGGACGGACTCTTCTGCGAGGCCATCTTTGGGCCAACCAAGGACTGGCAATGCTATTGTGGTAAGTACAAGAAAATCCGTTACCGTGGAATCGTGTGCGATAAGTGCGGCGTGGAGGTAACCCGATCCCGTGTACGCCGGGAGCGCATGGGGCACATTGAACTCGCCTCACCCGTCGCTCACATCTGGTACACACGGCGCGTCCCCAGTTACGTGGGCTTGTTGCTGAATATCTCCCGCCGTAACCTGGACCGAGTACTCTACTTCGCTCAATACGTCATCACTCGCGTCGACGAAGAAGGCCGGCAGCGCACGTTGAAGCGCATCGACGATGAGCTTGAAGAAAAGATCGCCGAGCTCCAAGGCCAGCTTGACGAGCAAGTCGACAGCGTCACCGGCGGGCTCGAAGCGTCACTGACTGACAAGAAGTCTGACATCGATGTCCGAACCGAGGAACTCCAGAAGACCTTAGAGACACAGACCGACGAGCTCATGGGCATCGCAGCGCAACTCCAGAAAGACATGGAGAAGCGCCGCAACGGCACGCTCCGGGAGCCCCTCGTCTTCGAACCGACAGGTACGCTCATCGCTGACGAAGGTGACATCATCGAAAACGAGCACTTCAAGCGCCTGAACGAGATCGTTTCGGAGCGACTCAGCGAGGTGGAGGACGAGTTCGAAACCCAGCAATCCCGAGAGACCGCGCTGTTCGAGCAGGAAAGAGACCGGCTGCAGGAAGAGGCCAACAAACTCATAGAGAAGGTGACACGCGATCTCGATCAGAAAATCGAGGAACTGCGCAGCGAGTACAGTGATCGCAAAGAGGCGGTTAAGGACATCAAACCCCTGCAGCTTCTTAACGAAGCCGAGTACTGGGAACTGAAGGAAAAGTGGGGGGGCATGTTCGAGGCCAGCATGGGTGCCGAGGCCCTGTTCGATATCGTCAAGGATCTGGATCTGGACAAGATGGCCAAGGCACTCCGCCACCAGATCAGACACGACACCTCAAAACAGCGCCGGAAGAAAGCGCGGAAGCGCCTTCAAGTCGTGGAAGCGCTGCGGCGATCCGACAACCGCACCGAGTGGATGGTCATGGCCGTCCTCCCCGTCATCCCACCGGACTTGCGGCCAATGGTCCAACTTGATGGTGGTCGGTTCGCCACCAGCGATCTGAACGACCTGTACCGGCGCGTAATCAACCGCAACAACCGCCTCAAGCGGCTCCTAGAGCTGGGCGCCCCAGATGTGATCGTCCGCAACGAGAAGCGCATGCTCCAGGAATCTGTCGACTCGCTGATCGATAACAGCCGGCGCGGCAAGGCCGTCTCGTCCCGTGGCCGGCGCAAGCTGAAGAGCCTGAGCGACATGCTCAAGGGCAAGCAAGGGCGCTTCCGCCGCAACCTGCTGGGCAAGCGCGTGGACTACTCCGGTCGTTCGGTTATCGTCGTCGGCCCACACCTTAAGCTGCACCAGTGCGGTCTACCCAAGACCATGGCGGTGGAACTCTTCCGCCCATTTGTGATGCGCAAGCTAGTGGAATACGAGTATGCCCACAACGTCAAGGGCGCTAAGCGGCTTATCGAACACATGGACCCCCTCGTGTGGGAGGTTCTCGGCGAGATCATCGAGGACTACCCAGTCTTGCTCAACCGAGCGCCGACGTTGCACCGGCTAGGTATCCAGGCCTTCGAACCGATTCTCGTCGAGGCTTAAGCAATCCAGATCCACCCGCTGGTCTGTGCCGCTTTCAACGCCGACTTCGACGGCGACATGATGGCTATTCACATCCCGCTGTCCCAGCCGGCGAAGGAAGAAGCGCGCCGGCTGATGATGGCCAACAAGAACCTGCTTAAGCCGGCCAGTGGCGAGCCCATCGTCGACCCCAACAAAGATATGGTGCTGGGCACCTACTACCTCACTGTTGAGCGCGAAGGCGCCAAGGGGGAAGGCAAAGCATTCGGCAGCCTGGACGAGATCGAACTGGCCCACTCCCTGGGTCACGTAGAGCTACATGCCAAAATCAAGCTGATCACTGACACCCACTACACCATCCAGGGCAAGCGCTACGCCGATGGCCGAGCCCACCGACGTGAAATCCAGACAACGGTCGGTCGCGCTCTGTTCAACCAGATTCTGCCTGAAGAAATTCAGTTCTGGGACCCCGGTGTTCCCCTAGCCAGGGGCGCGTTACAGGACCTGGTCGCCGAAGCCTACAACCATCTCGGGGACGACGAAACAGCAGACGTGGTAGACCGGATCAAGACAATTGGATTCTACTACGCCACCAAGTCCGGCGTCACCATCGCCATTGAAGACATCGCCATTCCCGAGTCCAAGCCTCATATTCTGGAGGAGGCACAGTCGGCAGCGAATGAAATTGAGCGCCAGTACCGCCGAGGCCTAATCACCGAAGAAGAGCGCTACGTGAACACGGTCGAGCAGTGGACCCGAGCAACGGACGAGATTACGCACGCTGTCGCCGAGGGTATGCCCCAGGACAGCCCCGTCCGTACGATGGCTGTTTCGGGCGCCACCAAGGGCGGCTTCGGTCCGATCCGTCAGCTTGCCGGCATGCGTGGCCTGATGTCAGACCCTTCAGGCCGGATTATCGACCTGCCCATCACCTCGAACTTCCGCGAGGGCCTCACAGCGCTGGAGTACTTCATTTCCACCCACGGTGCGCGCAAGGGTCTGGCGGATACTGCACTGCGTACCGCCGACGCCGGCTACCTCACCCGGCGCCTGGTCGATGTGGCACAGGATACCATCATTAACGCCCTGGACTGCAAGGCCCAAGGCGGCATTTGGCTGCGCCCGCGTGACCAACGAGTGCCGGAGAAGAGCCTTCACAAGCGGCTCCGCGGCCGCGTCGCGCAAGGACCCATCGCACACCCCAAAACGGGTGAGATCATCGTGGAGGACAACGAAAGGATCACGCGCGAGCTAGCCGACGAGGTCGTGGAGGCCGGCATTCGCGAGGTATATGTGCGTTCACCGCTGGTCTGCCAGTTGCGCCACGGCGTGTGCGCGAAGTGCTATGGCTCTGATCTGGGCCGCGGTGGTCTGGTCGAGATCGGCGAGGCTGTCGGCATCATTGCCGCCCAGTCCATCGGCGAGCCTGGCACGCAGTTGACGCTACGCACCTTCCACACCGGTGGTGTCGCCGAAGGTGAGGACATCACTCACGGTCTGCCCCGCGTCCAGGAGCTAGTCGAGGCGCGTAACCCTAAGGGTGAAGCCATCATTTCAGACATCTCAGGCACTGTCTCGCTCATCCGGGACGAGGACGGGCTACTCACGATCCGCGTGTCCGACATTCGCCATCGGGATGAGACACACGACATCAAGCGCGGCGGCTACCAAATGCTGGTCGAGGAAGGCGACGAGGTCGAACCAGGTACCGTGCTACAGCGGCTGGAGCGCGAAGGCGATGTACTGGGTGAAGTCGTGTCGGACCAGGGCGGTCGGGTCATCATTGAGAACGACGAGCTCATTGTACGCCGCGACGAGCACCAAGAAGTCGAGTATTCCGTGCCGGCAAGCGGCCGCCTCTGTGTAAGTGACGGCGATAGCGTGACGGCCGGCCAGCAGCTCACAGAAGGGGCCAAGAACCCCAACCGCATCCTAACCATTCAGGGGCGTGAGGCTTGCCAGGAGTATCTGCTGGACGAGATCCAGAAGGTCTATCGCTCCCAGGGCGTAGCCATCGACGACAAACACTTCGAGATGATCATCCGTCAGATGCTATCGAAGGTGCAAGTCCGCACAGCGGGCACCACCGAGCTACTCCCGGGTGACCTAACTGACCGCTTGGCCTTCGAAGAAATCAACGCTCGTACCATCGCCGAAGGGGGTACGCCCGCGACGGCGACACCGGTGCTGTTGGGCATCACGAAGGCCGCTCTCAAGACAGAGAGCTTCCTCAGCGCAGCCAGCTTCCAGCACACCATCAACGTGCTGGCCGAGGCGGCAATTGAGGGCAAGATCGACCAATTGTACGGTCTCAAGGAGAACGTCATCATCGGCAAGTTGATTCCGGCCGGCACGGGGTTCCGCCAGCGGCGCGGCGTCGTGATGGAGGAGGCGCTGCCGCCGGGCGTAGAGGCAGCAACACAGGGTCGGGTCGCCGCGCTGTATGAAGGTTTCGGCTCAAACAAGGACGAAGACGAGGAAGATATGCTATTCGAACTCGGTGTGCTCGACGAGGACGAGGACAAGGACGAATTAGCAGAAACGCTGGGTGCCATCGCTGCCGGCGACTAGTTTTCGAAGGAGCAGAGGAGCAGAGGAGCAGAGGAGGGGGTTAGCCCCTCAATGTCATTGAGTTAGTGCTCTGGCCGGTCGCCGCTTCGCTTACAGATCGAGCCAGGGGCGCGGTCGGGCCTGCCTGTGTGTGTCCCGCACGCAGACAGGAGACCGGCCCCAGCTTATCTTAATGACATTGGGTAGCCCCCCGCCTCCGCTCCCCCACACCTCGGTACCTCTGCTCAGAAGAGGGGAGATGGTGTGACGTCAGAGAAAGACCTAGGTTCTGAAGAAGAACACACTGAAGACGGAAGAGACGAATCGCTACTCTGGGAGTTTCTGGAAGAAGGCGAATTCGACTATCAGCGACCCCGGCGGGGTGAGATTCGTGACGGCGTCATCTTACGCAAGGGCGCTGACCAAATCATTGTTGATATCGGCGCGAAGCGCGAAGGCATTGTGCCCGAAAGGGATCTTGAGAAGCTTGGGCCCGAGGCCGTTGCAGAACTGGAAGCCGGCGACGAAGTACCTGTCTATGTCCTCAAGCCCGAGAACAATGACGGCGATGTCATCGTGTCGATTAACCTCGCCCGACAGAGGGCAGATTGGACCCGCGCAGAGGAGGTCATGGAAGCCAACGAGATTCTGGAGGAAGAGATCACCGGGTTTAACAAAGGGGGTCTGCTCGTCCAGTTCGGTAATCTCCAGGGCTTTCTTCCCCGCTCTCATATCGTAAACCTCGACGGTAGAACTAAGCCCGGCCCGCCGCATGAACGCCTCAACCAGATGGTGGGCAAACAGCTACCCCTCCGGATTATTGAGGTCAACCAGCGACAGCGCCGGCTCATCGTATCTGAGCGATCCGCTTGGCGTGAGTGGCGTGCCGAACAAAAGAAGCACCTCTTAGCAGACCTCGAAGTCGACGACATACGCGAGGGCACGGTCACGAGTCTAGCAGATTTCGGTGCTTTCATCGATCTAGGCGGCGCAGACGGTCTTATCCACCTCTCTGAGCTGTCGTGGGATCGGGGCAAGAAACCTGGTGACGTCGTTCAAATTGGTGAAGACGTCAAAGTCAAGGTGATTAGCCTTGACCGCGATCGCCAGCGCATTGGGCTTAGCCTCAAGCAACTCAAACCCGATCCGTGGCAGACAATGGAAGACCGATATACCATTGGACAGTACATCGATGTCGAGATCACGAATCTAGCGAATTTCGGTGCTTTTGCACGCCTAGAAGAGGGGATCGAAGGCCTCATTCATATCTCCGAACTGGCAGACCACAACGTTCAACACCCAGGCGACGTGGTAGAAGCCGGCCAAGAATTGACGATCCAGATTCTCAGCCTGGAGCCAGAACGGAAGCGCGTCGGCCTGAGTCTTCGTCGGGTACCAGATCATCTACGGCAGCAGCCAGAGGCTGAAGAAGCCGAGGCAAGAGAGCCAGAAGAAGAGCCTCAAACGGAGGAGGAAACCGACGTCGAGGCCAGCGAGATGGCACAGGCCGCGCCGGCGGAGAAAGCAGAGCCGGCCCCTACAGTCGAGGCGACAACACCAGAAGAAGCCAGTCCTGATGAAGCGGCAGGACTTGAAGCGTCCGTCGAAGATGCTGCGACACCGGACGATCAACCAACCGATGCAGGCAGGAAGCCGCCGGGACTGGATACCAGCGACGGTGGCGAATCCGATGGGGGAGTCAATCCACCAGAGGAGGCTCGGGAGACCGCACCACCGCCGGCCAGCGTGAACGGTGACAGTTCGTCTGAAGCAGAGACTGAAGCCACAGCCACGGCCTAACCGCTCTGAGTGTGACCGAGATTTTGACCGAGATGCATTGACACTGAGAGTCCCGCCCTTCAACAACCTGACTGAGTTAGTTCACCGGGAGACTTCGAGGCAGGAACATCTTCGACGAACCCTCTCCCGGTTGGTTACCTGATTGAGACAGCCATTTACCGCAGTTCGCTGAATAGGACGAAAGGTCAAACACCCATGGCGTTTTCGGATGAAATGTTGGAGTGTGCCGAATGCGGCACCAAGTTTATCTTCACAGTCGATGAACAACGGCGCATGGCAGAACAAAGCACGGAAGCCAAACCACCGGAGCTATGTCCTGCCTGCAAGAGCGAATCCAAACTCGATACTCCCCAAACCGCTCCAAAGAGCCCCCCGAAGAAGCCCCCGTCGGATCGGAGTGACACCGCTACCGAGCCGACTACCGATCCGAGCGGTGTCAGCTTCACGGAACGTCACTACGGTGAGGTGAAGTGGTTCAACGAATCCAAGGGGTACGGATTCATCACTCAAGAGCACGGTGACGATATCTTCGTACACTATAGCGGCATTGAGGGAGAAGGGTTCAAGGTTCTCGCCGAGGGTCACCGGGTCGAGTTTGAGATCGAAAGTACATCTAAGGGCCCCCAGGCCGTGCACGTGATTCCACTCTCTGAAGATTCATAGCCTCACTCGATAGGTCGCATCTCCCCCGGCGGAGTCCACTCCGAGTTAACACGGACTCCAGCGACGGCTCCCGCGAAGTAGATCCGTCACCTTGACCTGCCAAGGGTTTGTCAAGAAACGACTTCCCGTTGTTAGGCGGATTCCCTAAGGCGAAACGGGAACTAATATTTTGACAGGCCCTAAGGGAATGCGACCTTTCTTATGTTCGCGGCACTTGAGTGTGAAAGGAGACAGAACATGTTTGAAGTGGAAGACAAGGTTGTCCATCCAGCGCATGGCGCAGGAGTTATAGCTGGAATCGAAGAAAAGGAATTGCTTGACGAGTACAGTCAATACTACATTATCCAGTTGACTGCCACTGAGATGAAACTCATGATTCCTGTCGAGACAGCCGACGAAATTGGACTAAGGCCCGTAGCGAAGCCGGCCCAGGTCAGAACCATCTACGAGACGCTGCGAGCCAAGCCACGGGACCTGGTCAACGATTTCAAGAAGCGACAATCCATCCTGACTGCGCAGCTCAAGAGTGGCGAAATTCTAGAGGTCAGTGAAGTGGTCCGGGATCTTTTCTGGCGCAATGAGGATAGCCCGCTGTCGCCAACAGAGAGCCGGCAACTAGAAGGCGCTCAAGAGCAACTAGCTGGCGAACTCAGCCTGGCCGAGGACGTCGATGTTGAGGAATCGCTCGTCCGAGTTAACGACACCCTGAGGGAATCATTTCAACAGAAGCAACTCGAGAAGCAACTCGCAGCCGCGAACGGCGCTGAGTCGGGCGTCGCCGCTGACAGTTGATCACGTTGCAGACGGGAAAAACGGGGGCAGTACCGCACTGCCCCCGTTTTTTCAGTCTAAGGGGATTCCAGAATTTAAAACCTCCCAAAGACCCAAAGATTTATGAGGGAAATGGGCCATTTTTGGGAGGTTTATTTCCCTGGAAGTCCCTAATGCAACTCATTTGATACGCTAGTAGTGCTCGGCATAAATAAGTCACCAGTTGCCCATCGAAATCACGGCCAGCATCCCGAGCGACGTCCCGAGCTTGACGAGGGGTAGGCCGGAACATAGTGGAGGCCGTATCGAGGGGTGCGGGTTCAGGATAGTACGGTACTTAGGTTCGAGCCGCACCCCCTTCGTCAAGCTCAGGACGTCGCTTCGATACGCTTCAGATCGGA
>JAANWY010000309.1 GCA_018263655.1 Anaerolineales bacterium
CGATCTATGCCGGAAAAAGGGGTCGGTGGGGGGCGGCCGCCCCCCACCGACCCCTTTTTCCGGATTTCTCAACAGCGAGAGCGGTAGCCGGGCAATAGCCTGAGCAGTTACCCCCAACTTATGAATATGCCCTGTAGGTAAGCGTTCAGGAGGTAGCTTATAGAGCATCCCGAGTAGGCGAGACGCAGTCGAGGCCGTATCGAGGGATGCGGCTCACGCGATGAGACTCTGCCAACCCGCCCCCCTCGATACGCGCTCAACGCTGCCCTTCGTCAAGCTCAGGACGACGTTTCGCGCTACTCGGGATGCTGGCATCGACACCCGCTGAGCGGTTACCCCTGTAGTAGTGAGTAGTGGGCAGTACCTGGCTACCCCTCACTGACAGGTTGCTGGTCATTGCTCGCCGTTGAACAGTCTGAGCCATGCTTCCACCTCTTCGGGTGAAAGGGGCGGCTCTTCCCCGGGCTCTTCCTCGGGGGCTGATGGGGCCGTCAACTCGCCGGCGAACGCCCCAGCCGGAATCGTGTGTGCGCCTTGCCGGCGCGCCGCCGATTGAACCTCCCGATCGGAGCTCACCACCGTGAGCTGTGCCGGCTGCCGGCTCTTCTCGATGAGTCGAACGAGCACCGCGTCAGCGTCGGAGATGTACGGTGCATAACGTACGCTGATGCCTGAGCGCTTCGTCCGCCGGCGTCCGTGGACGGCGAAATCACCAGGATCGAACACCACCGTGACCGGTGGATTGTTGTGCTGCCAACGCCAGCGCGCCAGCAGCCGAATCAGCTTGGCTTCGTCGTGCGGGTCAGCCAAGGAGATGTTCGACAACCGGGCGATTACGTTGTGCCCGTCGATGAGGTACTTCATCGTTATCGCTGGCCGATACTCTCTTCAAACTCGCGGAGTGCCTGCTTCATCTGCTCCTGTCGTACGGCGGTGGTCAGATCACCCCGCGTGCGTTCCGTTACGCCACGCACCATGTCATTGGTCCGCCGCAGGTTGCCCGTGATGGCACTGGGAAAATCGATGGTGCTCAAGACGGCGTAGACCTCTTGCATGACGTTCAGGATGCGCTCCGCCTCGTCAATGTCTCCCCGCCGAATCAGGTCGAGGGCATGCCGGCGCATCTCACCGACGGCCTCACCCAGTCCATTAAGCCACGGTGCATCCCCGACGTCGAGTTCCTCCGGCGCGGGCAGTGGTTTATGGTGCATCAGGGCGCGCGTTATGTGGGCCTCCGTCAGTTCCTTCAGGGCAGCCTCGGTGTAGCCGGCTGACAGGATGTCGGGGTGATCGGCTGCTGTCGCGCGCATCTCCTCGGCAATTTGGCCAGCATCCTGCAGAATGCTCTCGGCCTCCGCCCAATCACGGCGATGGGCCGCGCGAATGGCACGCGAGGCGTGTTGAATCACATGCCGGCTGTGCCTCAATACCTCCTCCCGCGCCGCATTCTTGGCCTCTAGTCGCTCCAGAACTCGTTCTGCAATTGCATCAAGATTATTCACTTGCAAATCCTCAATTGGCTAGCCTAATGATCCGGCAATCTCTCGACATCTCGTTTCTCGCAGACTGCCAGAAACCCTTCGATAGCGTCCCGCGCATCGTTTTTCGTGCCTTTTTTGATGATACGTTCGAAATCGCGGCAGAATTGGGCGCACGAGACGTTTAAGCACATGAGGCAGAGAGGGTTCATATGGCCGCTGGCTATGAGCTACGAGAACTTCGAAGTGTCCAACAGTATCTTTGACGATTTTCTTCATGATTCGATGGTCTCCAACTCACCATTGCGTACAAGTGCGGTGAATCGGTCACTTTGGACCTGATGGGGATAGCCACAAATCTGAAGGAATGCCTCCGCGATGGCTCGCTTTGTACGCCCTGAGGCACTCGTCTTCAGAAACAGACAGCCACCGCCTTGAGAGTAGAGCGTTGAACCATCCATCTCGATAACGACCGGCTCATCTGCCAGAGATTCGGTCTCCTCTGCCAACAACTCATCAAGTTCACTAACTGGTCGATGAAATTCACGTGCATTTTCATCCTCCAAGAAACGGACAGTCACTATTTCAACAGTCAAATTGGCTGCGATGCGTTGGACCAACTGAGCAACCTTGTCTGAAGGCGATTCGAAGCTGATAGAATCAAGACCAATAGACACATAGATGTATGGCTCACGTGCCTTCGTTTGTGCCTCTTGTCCCTGTTTCAACGCCTCCAACGTATGGAGTTGCTCCCAACTCAACTGAGCAGCGAATGCTTCCTGCTCCTCCGATGTCATGCGATTGATCAGTTCTGCTACGGCTAGTGGGATTGACATCTGTCTCTTTGCCACCATTCTTATTCGCTCCCACGTCATGTGATTCAGTAAACGGCCTTGTAGTAGCCGCCATCAACCTGAAGCGAGACGCCGTTGATGAAACTGGCACGCTCTGAGGCCAGGAACGTCACGACGTCTCCGAACTCCTGCGGATCGGCCATGCGGCCAGCGGGGATGTTGTGTGTGATGCCGGCTGCCGCCTCGTCGACGCTGATGCCGTCTCGTTCAGCGCGATCCTGCAGCAACTGCTGGACGCGCTCCGTCCGCGTCCAGCCTGGAAGCACGGAGTTGACTGTAAGGCCCTCGCCGGCGAACTCGTTGGACAGACTCTTGGTCAGACCGATGACGGACATGCGGACCGAGTTGGAGAGCAGCAGATTGCCCAGCGGCATCTTGACCGAGATCGACGTGATGGTGATGAGGCGCCCCCAGCCGGCCTCGCGCATGTGGGGCACCGTCTGGTACGCCAGGTGCGTTGCGCTCATCAAAGTCAGATCAAAGGCCGCTTGCCAGTCCTCTTCGTTTAGGTCGAAGAAGTTGCCAGGCGGCGGTCCGCCGGCATTCGTGACGGCGATGAGGGGTGGACCCAGCTCGGCAACCGTGCGCTCGACCCACTGATCGATTTCTTCACGCTGCGTCACATCTGCTGGCACAGCCAGCACGTCCGCCGGCACAGCCAGCACGCCACTGCCCGCGGCCTCGCGAATCTCCTCGGCCGTGGCATTGAGCTGATCCGCGTCGCGCGCGCAGATAGAGACCTTCGCACCCTCGCGTGCCAATCCCACAGCAGCCGCCTTGCCGAGGCCCTTGCTGGAGGCCGCAACCATCGCAACCTTGTCCTGAAGTCCGAGATTCATATTCTCTCCTTTCAAGCCTGTTCAACTGACGAGTAGCGAAATTCTACACCACCGACCACTCACTGTCAACGCACTTCGGTGATCGGGCGCATTCAGAACTTGGGGGAGCGAGCCCTTCGATACGCTCCGTTACTCAGGACAAGCGCCGGTTGAGTAGCTTCGTAGCGCCAGCGGAGAAGCGTATCGAAACCAAGCGGGTCTTTACCGGAGCAATCCTGATTTTCGAGAGCCGCTTGGCTTCGATACACCCTTCCGCCATGCTTCAGGGCACTCAGCCGGCGCTACCCCCCGAACGCTTACGAGTAGCGAAGCGTATCGAAACCAGCGAGCGGCTCATTGAAATAACCCGCTGGGTCTCGATACACGCCCTTCGGGCGCACTCGACCGGCGCTAGACTCGCCCTTTTTCGGGAGTCCCCCAAGTAGTAGATGCGCCCGTCAGGATTCGTTGTGTCCCGAAGTACTCGCGTCAAATGGTGGCCTCTCTACCTTTTCCATTAGTTCCTTAGCCCGTTCCAGAAAAAAGGCTTTCAACTCAGGCAGCGAGAGATGTTTGATCATGCGGGGTAGCAACTCGACCTGCTCCACTCGAGCCAGGGCCACAGCCAGCCAGTAGTCGTCAAGACCCAGATGCTTCTGCCGGGTGAGGGCCACCAGTCGTTCGAAGGGAATCATCTCCCGGCCCACGAAGTAGACGTCCACGAAGTCCTTGGGCTCAGCACGGTCGAAGAGGGCAGAGAGCTTGTTGCAAGCGATGTCGGTAGAATTGTCTATCTGGATGCCCAGTTCGGTGTGGTAGAGAGTCGGCTCCAGGCGGTAGGGGTTGTCCTGCGCAAAATCCAGCTCCACCCGTTCGCCATCGGGGAAGCGAACAAAGCATTCCAGGAAAGTGTCCAGAGTGCGAGTGAAGGCGATCTCTGCGCCCAAGCAGGCCGCGACGTCCTGCATCACGACCGTCACCTGGGCAAGAGCAGCCGGGTTGGCGGTGAAGAAATCCAGGTCCAGTGAATAGCGGTGCTGAAGATAGAAGGCGGCCAGTGCTGTGCCGCCAGTGAGGAAGAAGTCCTTGCCAAGCGGGCTCCGCCCCACTTCGGTGAGGAGACTACGTCGGAGCGGTGTCAAGATGGGCATAGCGCCTCTTCACCTCGGGCAAGCCGAAGTACCACTCCCAGAAACGGCGAATCTCAGCAGGCAGGGTGAGTTGTGACAAGTAGATGTAGATCGTGTCCAGGCCGATGGCCCGCACATCCTCAGTCCGGCCTCGAGCCAACACCCGGCCGATGTACCAGCGCCGAAAGGCTTCACTCTGTTGACTCTTCGGAGGAATATCGTAATCCCAAACCAGATCAGGGTTTACCGGTAAAGGCGAGCTGTGGCCGTCAGAAGGGCTCTTCATCAGTCAGCACCCCTTTCACTTCATTTCGCTGATATTATAGCGCACACCGCGCCCAGAAGCAAAATCCACTCTTTGCAGTTGAGAAATGCGGAAAAATGGGGGCGTGAGGGGCGGCCGCCCCTCACGCCCCCATTTTTCCGGACTATCTTGTACAGGCACGCACACTGACTTGGCACCGTCGATCACCTGTGCTAGACTAGCGCCATGGCGGACTTCCGAGAGCTTCAGACCATTGAGGGCACGGTGGAGCTCATCACGTTCTACAACGAAGAGAACGGCTACACCGTGGCCCGCTTTCAGCCTAAACGCAAGGACTACACCATCACCGTCGTTGGCAATCTGATGAGCGTGAATGTGGGCGAGAGCCTGCGCCTAGAGGGGCACTGGACCACACACGCTAAGTATGGCCGGCAGTTTGAAATTGAGAGCTACACAGTGCAGATGCCGGCCACCATCGAAGGTATCCGCAAGTACCTGGGCTCAGGCCTCATCAAGGGAGTTGGCCCCGTCACCGCTGAACGCATCGTCGATCACTTCGGCCTCGACACGCTCGAAGTCATCGAAACCAACCCGCGCCGGCTGAAACAAGTGTCCGGTGTTGGCGAGAAGCGGGTGGCCATGATCGAAAAAGCCTGGGCCGAGCAGCAATCCATCAAGGAGATCATGCTCTTCCTCCAGGCGCACGACGTGACCACCGGCCTGGCCGTGAAAATCTACAAAGAATACGGAGACGCGGCCATCAACGTCGTCCGCCACGATCCATATCGATTGGCGCGGGACGTCTACGGCATCGGATTCATTACCGCCGACAAGATTGCGCAAGCCGTCGGCATCGCGCACGACGCCCCCGAGCGGGTGGCTGCCGGCGCACAGCACGTGCTGAGCTCCTTCAGCGACGACGGCCATGTCTTCGCCCGCCGGCCCGAACTCGTCCAATCCGCCGCCGACATCCTCGACGTCGGCCCGGATCGCGTTGAGTCGGCGATTGATCAGTTGGAAGCCGGAAACGAAGTGCGCGTGGAAGACGACGCCGTGTACTTGCGGCCCTTTTTCTACGCCGAGACCGGCGTTGCCAACCGTCTGCGGAAAATGTTGAGCGTGGAGCACAGCCGGCTGGCTTTCTACAAGAGCGCCCAGTGGGATCGCGTCTTTGCTCACCTCAACCAGGGCGCGTCGTTCCAGCTCACCGAGAAGCAGCAATACGCTGTGCGCACCGCACTGACCGAGAAGGTCTCGATTCTGACCGGTGGTCCGGGCACCGGAAAGACGTTCACCATAACAACCATCATCCGGCTGCTCAAGGCCAAGAACAAGTCCGTGCTCCTGGCGGCGCCAACCGGCCGGGCCGCCAAGCGTTTGAGTGAGACCACCGGCGAGCCGGCTCAGACGTTGCACCGGCTTCTGGAATTCGCGCCACATCAAGGGTTCAAGTTTCTCCGCGACAGCGACAATCCTTTGGACGCCGACATGATCATCGTCGACGAGGCGTCGATGATCGATCTGGTATTGATGAACGTGCTGCTGAAAGCCGTCGATGCGACCAGCCATCTGCTCTTAGTCGGCGACGTGGATCAGTTGCCGTCGGTGGGGGCCGGCAACGTCCTGCGCGATATGATCGGCTCTGGCCTCATACCGACCGTCGCCCTGGACACGATCTTCCGCCAGGCGCCCGACAGCTACATAATTGTCAACGCCCACCGTATCAACCAGGGCGAGTTCCCCATCTTCAGCCGATCCTCGCGCGACTTCTTCCTGTTTCCCCACGAGGCCCCGGCGGAGGCAGCCGCGCGCGTCCTCGATCTGGTGGCGCAGCGCATCCCCCGCAAGTTCAACTACGACTCCATCGCAGACATTCAGGTCCTGAGCCCCATGTACCGGGGGGAGGCCGGCGTCGGCATGCTGAATGAGCGTCTGCAGGAGACGCTCAACCCACCGGAGCCGGCCAAGCCGGAGACCCAGTACGGCAGTCGCATCCTCCGCCTGGGCGACAAGGTGATGCAGATCCGCAATAACTACGACAAAGATGTCTTCAACGGCGATATGGGACTTGTCGTCCAGGTGAATATCGAGGATCAGATTTTGACCGTGAGCTTCGACGATCACCCCATCGACTACGAGTTCAATGAACTGGATGAGCTGCTGCACGCCTACGCTGTGTCGATCCACAAGAGCCAGGGGAGCGAGTATCCGGTGGTGGTCGTGCCGATATTGACGCAGCACTACATATTGCTGCAGCGGAATCTGCTATACACGGCAGTGACACGCGCGCGGGAACTCGTCGTGTTGGTGGGCACCAAGCGGGCGATCGGTATCGCTGTGCGGAATGACAAAGTCGCGGAGCGCAACTCGGGGTTGGCCGGCCGGCTTCAGGAGCCTCTCGATCAGGCTACCGGCTATGGATCACTGTTCAGGAAACAGGCGACACAGTAAGGCATCTACCACCGGGATGTCGACGCGGGAGACGGACCGGGGAGCCGGATACGGGTCGAGAGATGGACCGGTCCGGTTCTTGGCGATGAAGGCGATAAAGAACTCGTGGCCTCTCGGTAGGTAGTCTGCCGATGCCGTTGGGGTCACCGGCGGCCGGCGAGTCGGTGAGGCGGTCGGTGTTGCCGTCGGCCAGGGCGTATGCATTGGCCTGGGTGTACGGGTTTTCTGGGAGTGGTACTTCGGCGCTGGTGCTGGTGTGCGTGTGGGCTGGGGCGTACGCGTCGGTAGTGGCGTCGGCGTCGGTGCAGCCGGCTGAACGTTGCCAGTCGTCACCGAGATCACCCGCTGCGGAATGGGAAGTCGGTGCGGAAGTCCACCCTGATCAACCCATTCGAAGTAGGAGTGGCGTGGATCAACCCACTTTGTCGACCCCCTGAAGACAGGCAGTAGGGTCTGCGTGATATTCGTCGATACACGCAGACGGAGATCGACAGACTGAGGCTCACCTATTGTCAGATTTCGCAGATTGACGCGTACGCTGCCCGTATCCGCGACAGTCTGGGAGGAATTAGGTGA
Source organism: Anaerolineales bacterium (assembly GCA_018263655.1). Classification (GTDB taxonomy): domain Bacteria; phylum Chloroflexota; class Anaerolineae; order Epilineales; family JAANWY01; genus JAANWY01. The sequence goes on from JAANWY010000309.1 coordinate 7,573, forward strand.
AATGATTTCCACGTGCTCAGAAGGAGCCAACACCAACGATGCACCGGGGGCAATCGTCGTTCCTCGATCAATCTGGCCCATCCGGCCATAGAAGTCCCGCATCATCTGCGGCACCATGTCGGGCAACATGGAATAATCGTAAGGGTGCTGTATATTAGGCCGGTAATACATCGATCCGCCTGTGGCCTCCGCCAACTCGCGTAACGGCTTCAAGTACGGGAAGCGCATGCGAGATCCGGGTTCGTTCCCCATTGGCACGACATTGACGCGAATACCGTGCTCTAGAGCCATGTCGATCATCTCGGGAACGCGATCCCGATCTACGTCCAGGAGCGGACCTCGGTTCACAACGAAGAGCTCAACAGGGAAGCTACTCCGCGCATAGCGACTACCGATCCCTAGCGTCTCAGTTAAGCCTTGAGTGAACTCGTACCAGCCCGTCGGGCCGTGTTCAACAAGGGTCTCCATTGAAATACGTGGGGCCAAGCAAGGATGGTGAACCATCCGACTGCCGCCGGGGCCACTAACCAGCGCCAGCATACCGTCACATAGCCCCGTCTCGGTCCAGAAGTCTTGGAGCATGCCCAAAGCACTGGCCCATGGTTCATAGCGGAACCCAAATTGCTTCAATTCAGCAATTAGCTCATATCGCTGAGCTTCGCTTAGCGTCGGCCAGATTTGTCGCAACGAGCTGGCAAGATCACCGCCGTTGAGGGCAATACCCTGATTCGTCAGGATCGAGCGCAGTTGAGCCTGCTCGGCTGGTCCCAAGCTGTTGCTTTCTTCGAATTGCGAGCCCAATGTCATGTATGTGCTGATGTCCATGTTCCAGACCAATACAGCACCCGTCATTGGGAACGCCGAAAACTTGAGCCCGAACTCTTCCTCGTCCACATAGACCAATTTAGGCATGCGCGCAAGCCAGAATGCTACGCGGGGCCCTGGGTGGTCCATAGGAGGAATGGGTTCAGTCGGGACTTCAGGATTGGCCTTGACGACCAGTGCGCTTGCGCCGAAGACGCCGAGAACGATGATGATGGCAAGCGCGATTCGTTTTATGCCTTGTTTCATAGACCAAGAGCCACCTTTAGGACAGGATCAGGGGGATAGCCCACATTTGTGACAAGCTCAAGACACAACCGCTATCATGTCGGGCCTCAGCGCGCCACAGAAGATGAGATCTGTCAGCAACATGCGAGAGACCCCGGGTAGCGATGATGATCATTATTCAGAACGAAATCTTAGTTAGACACGATCATGTTGTACATGAGACGCGTCAGGTTTAGGGATCCGGATAGCATGATGACCTGGCTCAAATCGGATACACAACACGTAAGTCTAGAGTGAAGTACGACGCTCGATCAATTCAACCTCTCGACGAACTCAAGACACCGTGTGTGCAACGGCACAAAGCCAATGCCGACCTGGGTTGGAGGGGACCCGCGAGGGTAGATGCAGAAAAAGGGCTTCAGAACATGGAGAAATAGTAGCAGTGAACCAGTACCCCCTTGCCGGCTGCACACGGCAACCTCATCTATTGTAGTCGAACCCTAACTGCAATGTCAATACCTCTTAAGGGCAAACATCGGATATTCAGCCTGCTGCGCCCTATGATTAGAATACGGATGACATACGCATACCCTATGGCAACATATGTCTATCCACACCGAGGCCGCTCGCAGTGCGAGCGGCCTCCCTTGGGGCGGAAATTCCGTTTTCGATATGCTGACGGCCATCCTCCAGAACGGCTGACAGCACATAAGCCGGCTATCCTTGAGACGTTTTGGACATCCAGCAAGACCTATTGTACTGAATCCGGTATCATTTGTCAACTGCTAACAGGGTCCATCGGGCCGACGAAAGACCAACGTTACGGTTCAGGGACAGCTTATGTCCTCTAACTTGACATTGTTAGATTGCGTCTCGTGATAGCCGTCGCTGGGGCAAATCTAACAATGTCAAGCTAATTATGGCAGCGCCTGACGGGAAGATGTTACGGTAGGTACAATATATCATCTCGCAATCCTTCTGTCAGTAAATGCCCTGTATAAAGGGCGTATTTGTACTGTATAGGTAACGTAAGCGTTCAGGGGGCAACCCATGGAGCATCCCTTCGACAGGCCCTTCGACAGGCTCAGGACGCCGCCTGAGTAGACCGAGGCGAAGCCGAGGTCGTATCGAAGCGACGTCCTGAGCCCA